>CALAED010000294.1 GCA_937891035.1 uncultured Thermomonosporaceae bacterium
CCCCGCCGCCAGAAAGCGAACACCCGGATGAACGGCGTCTCGAAGAGGTGGGCGAGGCCGTGCCGATCGTCGTACTCGGCCCACACGAGCGGTCCGCGGTGTACGACTCGGTGTTCGACGATGACGACGCCGGCGCCGAGCTCGTCGTGGAGCATCTGATCGCGCTGGGCCACCGCCGGATCGCGCACATCGCCCACAAGGACGTCGGCCGCGGCCGGCCCGCCTCCGTGCTCCAGAACATCAGGGCCGAGACCTACCAGCGGGTGATGCGCGACCACGGTCTCGGCGACGAGATCGCCATCGCCGTGACCGCGTACAGCGAGGAGGGCGGCTACGCGGGCACGCGCGAGCTGTTGGCCCGGTCACCGCGCCCGACGGCCATCTTCGCCGGGGCCGACCTGGCCGCCTTCGGCGCGCTCGCCGCGCTGCACGAGGCCGAGCTGGCCGTGCCGGACGACATCTCGGTGGCCGGGTACGACAACACCCGGCTGGCCGCGCTGGCCCACGTGTCGCTCACCAGCGTCGACCAGGACGGCGCGACGATGGGCAGGACCGTGGGGCGGCTCTTGCTCGAGCGGATCGAGGGCCGTACCGCGTCGGTCCGCTTCTCCGTCGCCCCGACCCTCGTGCCCCGCCGCTCGACCGGCCCGCCCCGATGATTAAAACGTTGCAACCTCGAGGGTCACCGACCCGAGGGCCGGCCGTCCTAGGCAGGCTGAGACGGGTTCGGCCGGCCCAGGGCCTGGTGGCCGACGCCGCGGTCCCGGTCGAGACGTCGGACTGAACGGTCGCAACCCTTACCGCATGATCGATTCTGTGTCAAGTTGGGGTGAAGATTCATCGCGACCCTTTTCGGCCATCTCAAGAGGGCTGGGCCGGCCGGGCCGCCGATCTGCGTCGCGACACTCCACGCCCCGGGGCTAACTCATTCTGCAACGGCCTCGAACGACCCGATCGGCGGAATAGCGCAATAGAAAGTATTGCGAACAGCCAGCCGGCGGGTATCTTCTCATTTGATCGCAGCGTGCATGAGTTCTCTCGGGGGGTACGCGTGCCGCAATCGCCATTGAAGTTATCGCATGACGACCATGCGACTGGCCAGATCCGGCCATCCGTCTATTCCGCGTCACCGATCCGTCCGTGCGTCACCGCCATCGCGGTCGACCGACCGCCCACGGGGTTTGCGCAGCGCCGGACGGGCGATGAGCTACATGACCAGCTGGTGATCATCGATCACCAGACCGCGCGGTTCTCGTGCGGTTCTGCTGGGAAGGTCGCCCTGACCGCCCCTCGTAAAGGGCACGACAGTCAACGACGGCGACTACCCGATTCGTTGAATTGTTGACCTTTCCAAGTTTAGTCGATTGAACGATCACGGTCAGCCCAGGGAGGGGCATGCCATGAGCAAGCACGCGGAGCAAAGCGTCCAACGTGTTATTGAAAGCATTTACCGGAACATCGGCGAGCCGATCACCATTGACGACATGGCCCGCACGGCCATGTTCAGCAAGTTCCATTTTGCCCGGATCTTTCAGCGGACCACGGGGGTCTCGCCGGGGCGTTTCCTGTCAGCGGTGCGGCTCCAGGAGGCCAAGAAGCTGCTGCTATCGACATCCCTCAGCGTCGCGGACATCAGCCACCAGGTTGGTTACAGCAGCGTGGGCACCTTCAGCTCCCGTTTCAAGCGCAGCGTAGGTTTGTCGCCGACCGTCTACCGTGAGCTCGGCGGGCATACCCCGCGCATCCACGCCGACAGCCGGCGCTTCGGTGCGCGGACGGCCGTGCTCACGGGCAATGTCCTGCCCCCACGGCACGCCAAGGAGCAGGGCCCGGTCTTCCTCGGTCTGTTTCCCGACATCATCCTGGAGGGCGCGCCGGTCCGGTGCGCCGTGCTTGAGGAGCCGGGCCCGTTCCGGCTTGAGAACGTGCCCGAGGGCGATTGGTATCTGCTGGTTCAGTCGGTCATGTCCGGTGATGAGGAGATCCTCGGCGACGAACCGCCGACGGTCGCCGCCCACGGCCCCATCACCGTCCGGCCTGGAATGACCCTTGGTCCGCTCGACGTGCGGTTGCATCCCATGCGGGCCATCGACCCGCCCAGCCTGCTGGCCCTCCTGGACGTGCGCCGGGAGGCGCTCACCGCGGTCGCCAGCTGAAGTACGCCCGCGCGGGGGGACCGCGATCCACGTGGACCCCGCCGGCCGGGATCGGCTCCGGCCCGCGCCTGCTGGGGGTGAGCTGGGGGCAAGAGCTCTGCGGTGCGGCTGAACATGCGACTCTGGGAGGAGCGGGGGGAAACATCTAGTACCACCCTCATCGGCCGGTGGAGACGATATCTATGAGTGGAACCGCACCTGAGATTTGGATCGCGAGCTCGGACGGCCTGAACATGGTCCGGGCGGACGCACTCGTCGTCGTACGTTTCGATCGGGGCCGGGTGACAGCACAACTCCACGACGAGGCCAAGGTGACCGTGACCTTGGTCGACGGCTCCGCCGGACCCCACCCGTCGCCCGATTTCCATCGGCAGCTGATCCGTGTACTCGCTGAACTGACGGACTCCACCGGGGCACACCTCGTCCGGCCCCTCAGCGACGACCGCGGCTGGCGGTGGACGACCGAATCGCTCTAGGCCGTCGGCGAAGCCGCCGCCCGTGGAGCTTGGTGTCGAAGGAACGCCGTCACTGCGGCTCCTCACGGACTTGGGTGGGCGGCTCGGCGTATCGCCGGTGGGTTGGTTTCCAGGCTGGACAGTCCGTTCCACGCGAGGTTGACCAGGTGGGCGGCGACTTGCTCGCGTTTGGGGGTGCGGGCGTCCAGCCACCATTGCCCTGTGAGGGCGACCATGCCGACCAGCATCTGGGCGTACATGGGGGCGAGTTTTGAGTCATATCCGCGGGCGGTGAATTCCTGGGCGAGCAGGTGCTCCACGCGCCGCGCGATGTCGCTGATGAAGCTGGCGAAGCCTCCCGTGCTGGTCGCCACCGGGGAATCGCGGACCAGTATGCGGAATCCGTCGCCGGATTCTTCGATGTAGTCGAGGAAGGCCAGCGCCGCCCGTTCCAGCAACTGGCGCGGATTACCTTCTGTCAAAGCGCTTTGGGTCAGGTTGAGCAGGTGCTGCACCTCGCGGTCGACGACGACGGCGTACAGGCCTTCCTTGCCGCCAAAGTGCTCGTACACCACTGGTTTGGCGACGGCGGCACGGGTGGCGATCTCCTCGATCGTCGTACCGTCGAAACCACGTTCGGCGAACAGGTGGCGGCCGATGTCGACCAGTTGCTCCTGGCGTTGTTGACCGGTCATTCGTCTACGGCGCCGGCGCGGCCCGGAATCGGAGCTTCGATCATGATCATCGTCACGGTCAGGCACGACGGCGCGCGGCTAGCCGCTGCTCGTCGGGCCAGCGGACGTCATACGCCCAGCGGGCCTTTTCTAGCATCCAGATGACGCGAGCGCTGGAATCGATCTGCCCCCGGAGCACGCCGTGGCGAGCGCAGGTCGGGTCGGCGTGGTGCAGGTTGTGCCATGATTCGCCGAACGACAAGATCGCCAGCCAGGCCACGTTGCGCGACTTGTCCCGCGCCTCGAAATGCTCCTTGCCGAAGGCATGGCAGATCGAGTTGATCGACCAGGTCACATGGTGGAGCAGTGCCACTCGTACGAGTGATCCCCAAAAGAACGCGGTCGCCGCGCCCTGCCAGGACATCGTCCACAGTCCGCCGACAACCAGCGGCGTCGCCAGTGAAACGGCGACGAGCGACGGGAACGCGCGGGAGACCCGCGCGATGTCGCGGTCTGCGATCAGATCGGGGGCGAACCGTCGTGGTGAGGTGCGCTCGCCGGCGAACATCCAGCCCACGTGCGCGTGGATCAAGCCCTTGGTGAGCGCCCGCCAGTCACTGCCGAACCGCCAGGGCGAGTGCGGGTCGCCCTCCTTGTCGGCGTACTTATGGTGGCGGCGATGGTCGGCGACCCACTGGATGATGGGGCCTTCGATGGACAGGCTGCCGGCGACCGCCAGCGCGATCCGCAGCGGCCGCACCGCCTTGAACGCTCCGTGCGTGAAGTAGCGGTGGAATCCCACGGTGACCCCGAGCCCGGAGATCATATACGCGGTCAGCGCGATCACTACATCGTGCCAGCCCAGCGCCCACCCCCACGCGACAGGCACGGCGACGGCCAAAGCCACAAACGGCACGGCGACGAACAAGGCGAGCACCACTTGTTCCACCCTGCTCTGCGGCTCGGTATCGGCGGGCGGCGGGCGCGGCTGGGCCCGGGCCGGATCATGCGGCGAAATCACACTCATCGCGGCTTCCTCCTGGTTGTGTCGTTCCTGCTGGTGAAGGTCCTCCTACTTACGCCACCGTAAGCTACGCTCGCGTAGGTTCGCGGTTGACGTGGTGAGCGCTTCGCGAAAAGCCCATGCACGCATGTGATAACCGGCATGCGGAGGTCGCGTGGTGCGCCTCGGCTATCGCCACGGTGCGATCTCCCAGGGCTCCGGTGGACATCTCGGAGAGCGATTGGGAGGCTGAATCCAACCCGGCGGCGACTTTCTCATCGCCCGCGTGGCTCCTGCCGCTGAAAGGAGTTGGCCCGGGGTGGAGCTGCGTCAGCTTCGTTACTTCGTGACGCTCGCCGAAGAGCTGCATTTCGGTCGTGCCGCCGCGCGCGAGCACATCGTCCAGTCCGCGCTGAGCCAACAAGTGCGACGCCTCGAACGCGAGCTCGGGGTACGGCTCCTGGAACGCAGCACACACCATGTCGAGTTGACCGGGCCCGGTGCGGCGTTCCTGGTCGAGGCACGACAGATCCTCGCGCAGGTGGACCGGGCCGCGGCGGTGGCCCGCAGCACGGCGCAATCGTCACTCGCCCTGCGGGTCGGCGTGATCGATGCGGCCTGCTCTTCGATGCCGCAGATTCTGCAGGACGTCCAGGCCAAATACCCGGACCTCGTGATCCATCAGGTCGAGGTCGGCGTGCCCGAGCAGTTGCAGCAGCTGAAAGACGGCCGTCTCGATGTCGGCATCGGCCGGGCGGCGTTCGCGCCGCCCGAGGTTGCCTCCGAACTGTTCCGCTTGGACCCGCTGGGAGTGCTTGTCCCCGACGGCCATCGGTTCACCACCATGGAGAGCGTTCCGGTGCCCACGCTCGCCGAAGAGCCGCTGCTGTTGGCCGCGGACGAACAGGCCCCGGAGTTCAATCAGTTCGTGGTCGAGCTGTGCCGATCGGTCGGCTTCACCCCCACGGTGTACGAAGGCACTGTCGAGAGCATTCGCGCGGCGGCGGACCTGGTCAGTCAGGGACGGTGCCTGTACTGCGTGCCATCCTCGTGCGCGGCGGCGCTCCCCGGCACCGTATGGCGGCCCTTGGTCGAACCGGTCGCCTACTATCCCTGGTCCATTTTGTGGCGGTCGCTCGACCACCGTGACCCCGTACACGCCGTCGTCACCTGCGCTCAAGAGCTGTCCAGGACATTGGGCTGGCTGCCCACCACGCCACTGGTTGATCGCGACAGCTGATGAGGCTTCGCCGAGGCTTGGCCGCTGAGATCCAGACACCGGCATGGACAACACACCGCTCGTGGGCTCGTCGGCTTGGCATGAGCGGGTCGGGGCGGCGATGTGATCCCGCCGGCACGATCAGTCACCGTCACGCCTAAATCGGCCGGGTGCCCAGATTGTTCGCGAGCGAAACGTGGCATATCTGGCGGGTGGGCGCATACTTGTATCGATGAAACAATCTCGCGCCGCCGTGCGCCGTCCCCTGCCGAGCAGCCCCTTCCAACGTCGCCCCGTCGTCATCCCCCCCATCGAGCAGTTCGCCCTGCACGACCGGGTCACCCACGACACCTATGGCCTCGGCACGGTCATCGGCGTCGAGGACAACATCGCCGTGCTCGTCGATTTCGGAACACGAGAACAACGCATCACGGCTCCCTACGACAAGCTGTTCAAACTCTGAGTCCGCCACGGGCGCGACCAGGCCGTTCGCGCGACTGAGCTGCCGCTGACCCCTCGCCGTCGGAATCTGGCCAAGAGCCGACGCGAAACTCGTTGACAGGTTCCCAACGAGTGCCTACCGTCCAGGCAAACGCTTTCTCAAACGTCGTTCGATATACCGAACGTCACTCCAGGGCGATGCGCGTTGCTTTGATGGCAGGAGACGAGCAATGAGCAGCAGGTCGCGCCATGGGAAAAGTCTCGCGCTGTTAATGGCGTTGGTCACCGCGATGGCGACGGTGCTGACGGCCGCCGCGACGCCCGCGACGGCGGCGCCGGGGCGCCCGTTCACCAATCCGATCAAGTCGGTGAAGGGCGCCGACCCGTGGCTGGAGTACTACCAGGGCAACTACTACCTGGTGACGACGTCGTGGACGTCGGAGTTGACGATGCGCAAATCGCCGACCCTGGCGGGGCTGGCGACCGCGCCGAGCGTGCAGGTGTGGGCGGACAGCACTCCGTCCCGGTGCTGCAACATGTGGGCGCCGGAGCTGCGCTTCGCGAACGGCCGTTGGTACCTCTACTACGTCGCCGGTCCGACCGGCACCGACTACGTACGAAACCAGCGCAGCCATGTGCTGGAGAGCGTGGGCGGCGATCCGATGGGCCCGTACGCCTACAAGAACAAGTTGTTCGACCCGGCGGGCGACGTGGGGCTGATCGATCCGAGCGTGCTCGAGTTGAACGGCAGCCGCTACCTGATGGCCAGCGCCTGGACCTCGACACAGAACCTGGTGATCGCCCGAATGAGCAACCCGTACACGGTGACCGGGGCGTTCTCCACCATCTCCACGCCCACGCTGTCGTGGGAGCGGCAAAGCGGCGCGGTCAACGAAGGGCCGGAGCCGCTGCAGCGTAACGGCCGTACCTTCATCATCTACTCGGCGAGCTTCTGCGCCGGCCCTGACTACAAGCTGGGGCAGCTGACCTACAACGGGGGCGACCCGCTCAGCGCGTCCTCGTGGGTGAAGCGGTCGACGCCGGTGTTCCAGCGCAACGACGCGAACGGCGTGTACGGGCCGGGCCACAACGGGTTCTTCACCTCGCCGGACGGCACCGAGAGCTGGATCGTCTACCACGGCAACGACTCGGTGAGCGACGGCTGCGACAACAACCGGACGACTCGGGCGCAGCGGTTCACCTGGAACGCCGACGGCACCCCCAACTTCGGCACCCCGGTGCGGTTGGGCGTGACGCTGGACGGCCCGGCCGGCGAGACCGCCGCCACCCCGGCCGCCTACACGGTGGTCAACCGCAACAGCGGCAAGTGCATGGAGGTCACCGGCGGCTCCACCGCCGACGGCGCCAACATCGCGCAGCGCACCTGCACCGGCGCCGCCGCCCAGCGGTGGCGATTCGAGGATCTCGCCAACGACACCAGCCGGCTGGTGAACGCGGCCACCGGCAAGGTGGCGGACGTGGCCAACTGTGATACGGCCGACGGCGCCGACATCCGGCAGTGGTCGTGGCTGAACAACGGCTGCCAGCGGTTCCGCATCGTGTCCACCGCGGAGGGCGGCTGGGTACGGCTGGTCAACGTCAACAGCGGCAAGGTCGCCGAGGTGGTGGGCTGCGGCACCGCCGACGGCGCCGACGTACGCCAGCGCACCTGGCAGAACAACATCTGCCAGCAATGGCAGCTACGCCCCGTCTGATCCACCTGAGGAAACCAGATGTTCCCCTTGAAAAACCTGGCCCTGGCGGCCGCTTTCATCGTCGGATTGACGAGCCCGGCAGGACCCGGTGCGGCCACGGCAGACACGGCGGCTTCGGCGTCGCCGGCGGTGCGGTACACCAATCCGATCGCGGCGCAGCGGGCCGACCCGCACATCGTCAAGCACACCGACGGCTTCTACTACTTCACGGCGACGGTGCCGGCCTTCGACCGCATCATCCTCCGGCGGGCGAGGACCATCCAGGGACTGTCCACCGCCCAGGAGAAAGTGATCTGGACCAAGCACCCAAGCGGTGAGATGGCCGCGCACATCTGGGCGCCGGAGATCCACTTCATCAACGGCCGCTGGTATGTCTACTTCGCCGCCGGGCGCTCCGACGATACCTTCCGCATCCGCATGTACGTGCTGGAAAGCTCCGGCGCCGACGCATTCGATTCGACCTGGGCCGAAAAGGGCCGCCTCGTCACGCCGTGGGACACGTTCTCCCTCGACGCGTCGACCTTCGTACACAACGGCGTGCGGTATCTGATCTGGGCGCAGCAGCCGCCCGGCGTCGCCGTGAACTCCAGCATCTACATCGCCCGCATGAACAGCCCGTGGACGATCAGCGGCACCCCGGCGCTGCTGTCCACCCCGACGCTGCCGTGGGAGACCATCGGCTTCAAGGTGAACGAAGGCCCCGCGGTGATCATCCGCAACGGACGGGTCTTCCTGACCTACTCGGCCAGTGCCACCGACGCCAACTACTGCATGGGCCTGCTGACCGCGTCCGCGTCGGCCGACCTGCTGGACCCGGCGTCGTGGACCAAGAGCCAGACCCCGGTTTTCGTCAGCAACGACGCCACCAGCCAGTTCGGGCCCGGCCACAACTCCTTCACCGTCTCCGAGGACGGCCGCGGCGACATCCTCGTCTACCACGACCGCAGCTACCGCGACATCGTCGGCGACCCGCTCGACGACCCGAACCGGCGCACCCGCGTACAGAAGCTGTACTGGAACGCCGACGGCACCCCGAACTTCGGCATCCCTGTGCCCGACGGCGTCACACCGCACCGCTACTCCGCGTTCGATCTCCCCGGCCACTTCATCCGGCACCTGAACTCGCGGGCCCGCCTCGACGCGGACGTCACCAATCTCGCCGACTCACAGTTCCGGATCGTGCCCGGCCTGGCCGGCCGCGGCACCATCTCACTCGAATCGACCAACAACCCCGGCCACTACCTGCGCCATCGCGGCTCCGAGCTCTGGCTGGACCCCGATGACGCCAGCGCCCGCTTCCGCGCCGACGCCAGCTTCACGTTGCGGTCCGGCCGCGCCGACCCCGCCGGGGTGTCCTTCGAGTCGGTCAATCTCCCCGGCCGCTACATCCGGCACGCGTCCGGCCTGCTGAACCTCCAGCCCGCGGGCACCCCCACCGCCCGCGCCGCCGCCACCTTCCACCTCGAATAACCGCATCCACCAAGGGGGGTACCCCCAAGACCCCGCCGATCGCCCCCTGAGCCCGTGACACCAGATCCATCACCGCCGACGGGCGTTGAGACGCTGTCGGTGCGGGCGTGGCAGTCCATGACAACGCGGACATGATGCCGATGAGTCAGCGCGCCGGGCGCAGCCCGTCGAGAGTAACGGTGATAAGCCGGTGGATCGCCGCCTTTGACGACAGGGTGCTCGCTGCCTGCAAGGCGTGCAGGCAGTAGTCGGCGAGCTCGTCGGCCGACACATCGTCCCGGACGCGACCGGCATCGGCGGCCTCGACCAGCAGGTCCTTGATCATGTCGTGAAGCTGCCGCCGGGGCGCCTCGAGGTGCTGGTCTTGATGGAGGAACGCCACGAATTCGATGCTATGGCCGTCGCTTTGATGGCGTTGCACCCAATGTTGGTTGATGAAGGCGTAGGCCTCGAGCACGACCTGAAGCCGCCGGCCAGGATCAACTGTCTGGTCTCGGATCCGGGCGAGGCGTTCGAGATGGGCGGCGATCTGCCGATGGTGCCAGGCGATCAGGATCGCCTCGACGTCGGGAAAGTACTTATACAGCGTCGCCCGGCCGATGCCGACCTTTTCGGCGATCTGCGACATCTTCACCCCGAGCAGCCCATGCTCGGCCGCCAACTCCGCCGTGGTGTCCAGGATCGCGTCATGCACCGTACGGCGGTGCTCCTCGATCGTCTCGGTCCACAGCTTGGGCACGACGCCAAGTTTACGAGTCAACGCCGGACGACGTTGTCCAACGGCCCTCCCCGCGGAACCCAAAGCCCAACGTTGGAAGAACACGCCGGCGGGAATCCGGCTGTGCCGGCTCAGGCATGCCACGCCCGGTTTCCAGCGTCAGTCTGACGACTGTAGCGACATAATGAGTAATAGCCGACAGTGTGTATCGTAAACTTGGCCGCGCCCACCTACGGCGATGCGCAACACCGGAGACGCACATGACCGACCCGAACCACCACCCCCTCGGTGCCGGCGAAGACACCGACGTGCGGCCGGACGCCGCCTCGCCACCCCGGATGCCGCGCTGGGTGAAGTGGCCGGCGATCGTCATCGGTGTATCGCTCGTGGTGTTCCTCGTCCTGCAACTCACCGGAGTCGCCGGAAACCACGGACCAAAGCGACACGGAGCCGACACCCGGCCAACCGGAATCCCGGAAAGCGGACTGCAACAGCCCCGCGGCGGACACACACCCGCGGTCAATCACGGGCCCTCAGACACGAGCACCCCACCATGACCATGACACCCCGCATCCGCAAGCTCATGCTCACCGCGCACCTCACCACCTCGCTCGGCTGGCTCGGCGCGGTCATCGCCTACATTCCCCTCGATGTCATCGCCACGACCGGCCAGGACCCGCGGCTGGTGCGCGCCGCCTATCTCTCGATGGACCTGATCGTCCGCTTCGCCATCGTCCCGCTCGCCCTCGCCGCGATGCTGACCGGGATCATCCAGTCACTCGGCACCACCTGGGGCCTGTTCCGGCACTACTGGGTGCTGGTGAGCCTTGTACTCACCCTGCTCGCCACCACCGTCCTACTGATCGAGGCGAACGCCATCGGCCATATGGCAGCCGAAGCGACGTCCAGACCCGATCCGCGGGCAATGTCCGGCTCACTGTTCCATTCGGTGGGTGGCCTGCTCGTACTGCTCACCGTCACGATCTTGAACATCTACAAGCCGCGCGGGCTGACCAGGCACGGGTGGCGCAAGCAGCACGAGCAGCGCGGCGAACAACACAAGCAACGTACGTCGCCCGTCACGTAACCGTGGTCAGGTGGTCAGGACGACGCCGCTGCCGATGCCCAGCACGAGGGTGGCCACGGCGGTTCCCACGGCGATCATGCCGGCGGCGCGTGCCGGGGCTACGGCCGCGGCGGTGTCCGGCCCGAACATCGGGAGAATCCAGCGAAGGTAGTAGAAGACGCTGGCGACCGAGTTGACGGCGGCGACCACGGCCAGCCAGGTGTACCGGCCGTCCAGGGCGGCGCCGAACATCAGCAGCTTGCCGACGAACACGGCGGTCGGCGGCGTCCCGACCAGGCCGAACAGGCAGATCACCAGTGATATGGCGAGCAGCGGCGACCGCCGGATCAGTCCCGCGTAGTCGGCCAATTGGTCCCGGCCGACGGCGACCACCACGGCGAAGGCACCGAGGTTGGTGAGCGCGTACGCGGCGACGTAGAACAGCAACGCGGACTCGGCGAGGTCGCTGCGCCCCGCGACGGAGATCGGGACGAGCAGGTAGCCGGCCTGACTGATCGTCGAGTACGCGAGCAACCGCCGCACGTTGTCCTGCGCGAACGCGGCGAGGTTGCCGAGCGTCATGGTCGCCGCCGCGATGACGGCGATGAGCAACGGCCAGTTCACCGAGCCACGAGGGATCATCTCGGCGGCGATCCGGTACATCGCGGCGAACGCGCCTATCTTCGGCACCGTGGTGACGAGCGCGGCCACCACACTCAGCGCGCCCTCAGTGACGTCGGGCACCCAGAAGTGCCCGGGAACCGCGCCCGTCTTGAAAGTGAGCCCGGCCAGCAGCGCGACCACCCCGACCGCCGCCGCCCCGGCGGGCGCGCCGACCAATCCTTCGCGCAGGGTCTCATACGACGTGCCGCGGCCCAGCCCGTACAGCAGCGTGACGCCGGTCAGCATGACGATGCCGAGCAGGGCACCCATGAGGTAGTACTTCAGTGCAGCCTCGACACCGGCCGCGTCCTTGCCGAACCCGGCCAGCGCGTACCCGGGAATGCTGGCGAGCAGATAGGCGGCCACGAGCACGAGCAGGTCGGCGGCCGCGGCCAGCGCGACCGTGCCGAGCGCGGCCAGCAGGACGAGGACGTAGAACTCGGTTTCCCGCGGATGGGCACGGAGGATGCCCACGGCGAGGGCGAGGACGAGCAGGGTGGTGCCGAACACGGCGATCCGGGTCACGTGCGTGATCGGGTCGAGCGCGAACGCTTCGAACGTCATCGTCTCCGGCCGGTCGGCGGCGACGGCGGCCGCGCCGATCCCGGCGACCAGGCCGGCCGCGCAGATCGCCATGACGATCCATTGCCGGGTACGTGGCAGGAAAAGCCCGGTCAGCAACCCAATGACCGCTGCGGCCAGGACGCACAGCTCCGGCAGCAGGTCGGCCGGATTCTCGTTCATCATCGGGCCACCAGCGACACCACGGCGGCCGAGGCTGGCTCGATGACGTCGAGCAGGAACCGCGGCGCGATCCCGATGATCAGCGACAGCGCCAGGAGCGGCGCTATCGCGGCGAGTTCACTGCGGTGGATGTCGGTCACCTGGGCGGTCCGCGAGCCGGGCGGGCCGAGCAGGGTGCGGTGCAGGACGCGCAGGAACAGCGCGGCGGTGATGATGATGCCGAGGATCGCCAGTGCCGCGCCGGCCGCGGCGGCGCCGGTGCCGCTGCCGATCGATCCGGTGAAGATCTGGAACTCGGCGATGAATCCGGACAGGCCGGGCAGGCCGAGGGAGGCGAACGCCGCCACGGCGGTGAGGGCGGCGAAGAGGGGAGCGCCGCGGGCGATCCCGCCGTAGCGCCCCATCTCGTAGCTGTGGCCGCGGTCGTACAGCACGCCGGACAGCAGGAACAACGCCCCGGTGATCAAGCCATGGCTGACCATTTGGGTGACCGCACCGGTGGTCGCCAGCCGCCGCGCGTCCATGTCACCGGCCGCCAGCCCCGCAGCCCCGACGGCCAGCACGACATAGCCCATATGGTTGACCGAGGTGTAGGCGATGAGCCGCTTGAGGTTGTCCTGGGCGAGCGCGACCAGCGCGCCGTACAGCACGCTGACAACGCCGACGACGATCGCCGCCCAGGCGTAGCGCCGCCACGCGTCCGGCAGCATCGGCATCGCGATCCGGACGAACCCGTACGTGCCCATCTTCAGCATCACGCCGGCGAGGATCGCCGACCCGGCGGCGGGCGCGTCGGTGTGCGCGGGCGGCAGCCAGGTGTGCACCGGCACGGTCGGCGTTTTGATCGCCAGCCCGATGCCGACGGCGAGCAGCACCAGGGCGGCCGGCCCGGGCGAGCCGGCCAACGGCGGGGTACGGGTGAGCTCGGTCATGTCGAAGGTGTGCGGATCGGCGCCCAGATACAGGCCGATGAAGCCGAGCAACAGCACGAGCGCGCCGAGAAAGGTGTAGAGGAAGAACTTCAGCGCCGACCGCACGTTGTCGCCGTGGCCCCAGCCGGCGATGACGAAGTACATCCCGACGATCGACAGGTCGAAGAACACGAAGAACAGCAGCAGGTCGAGCGCCGCGAACAGGCCGAGGCAGACCGTCTGCAGGAACAAGAACAGCACAGCGAAGGCCCGCACCCGCCGGGCCTGCCGCAGCGAGAACACCGCGCAGGCCAGGAACAGTACGGCGGTCATCGCGATCAACGGCAGCGACAGCCCGTCCACGCCAATGTGGTATCCGGCCCGTACGGACGGGATCCACCGCAGGTTGGCCTCATAACCAACCCCGCCGCCAGCGCCGTCGTAGCCGAGCCACATCCCCACCACCAGCGCGAGGTCGGCGACGCACGCACCGATCCACGCCCAGATCACCGTGCGGTCGCGGAGACGCGGGAACGCGAGCAGTCCGAGCGCGGCCGCCAGCGGCAGGAAGATCACCAACGAGAGCACGGTCACCTGACCAGGACGAGCAGGACGAGCAGGAGGGCCAGAGCGACGAACAACACCGTGGCTTGGGCGTAGTAGGTGTGGACCTGACCGGTCTGCGGGCGGCGGGCCAGCGAGCCGAGCGACCTGGCGGCGCGCCCGACGGCGTCGACGAGGCCGTCGACCCGTCCCTCCACCCGCCGGGTGGCCAGCGTCGCCGCCACGTCCCCGGCCGCCGCGGCCGCCCGCACTCCTCCGTCGACCACGCGGTCGTCGAAGCGGGCCAGCCACCCTGCCAGCGCGAGCATCGGGCGGGCGACCAGCACGACGGCGAGCCGTTCCAGGTACAGCCAGCTCGCGGCCGGTTGAGTCCGGGCCGCGGAGATCGGCAGAGCACGGCGGGTGTCAGCCGCCGCCCAGAGGACCATCGCCAGGGTCAGCGCAGCCAGTACGCCGGAAAAGGCCGACTCACCGAGACCGGCGCGAGGTTCATCCGGCACCCCGAGCAGCCGCTCCCAGGCCGCCGCCACCGCGGGCAGTCCCACTGCGCCGAACACGGCGGCGGCGCCGGCCAGCGCGGGCAGCGGCAGCTTTTGCAGCAGGCCGACGCGCCGGATGCCGGTTTGCCCGGTGTCGTCGCGGGTTCCGGCGTCGGCCGGGCGCCACACGCCGAACAGCGCGATGGCGGCGTACACCGCCGAAAGCACGCCGGCCGCGAGGCCGACCGCGTACAGCGCCGCGGAACGATCGGCGGCGGCGGTGAGAACGGTGTCCTTGGTGACCCACAGCGACAGCGGCGGCAGCCCGGCCAGTGTGAGCGCCCCAACGCCGAAGGTGATGCCGACCAGCGGGTATCGGCGGGCGGCGCCGCGCAGGTCGCCGAGATTCTTG
>CALAED010000295.1 GCA_937891035.1 uncultured Thermomonosporaceae bacterium
CGCACACGCGTAGCCACCGCTGCCGCCGCCCAGGACGACGATGTCGAAGGGGCCGCTCTCAGCCACAGGTCGCTCCTCAATGCTTATTTCGCTGCCATGAGCATCTTTTCATCTATCCGAACCCAGCTCACACCACACGTGTTCCGCTCCGCGACACTGGGGCCCGGTCGAGGGGTCACGCCGCCGGGTCAGGTGCCGCCGGTCCGCGGCCGGCCGCGGCACCGCCTCGGTGGCACCGCCTCGTGGCACCGCCCTGGCGGCGCAGGTCGGGGCGCGGTCACAGCACGCCGGCCGCCACGTCCTCGGCGATCTGCACCAGCGTGCGGGTCCCCGCGCCGGTGCCTCCCTTCGCCGTATACCCGTACGGCTCGCCTTTATGGAACGCCGGGCCGGCCAGGTCGATGTGCGCCCACCGGACCCCGTCGGGCACGAACTCCTTGAGGAAGATCCCGGCGGTGAGCATGCCGCCGGAGCGTTCGCCGGCCACGTTGGCGATGTCGGCGACCGCGGAGTCCAGGCCCTTGCGCAGCTCTTCGGGCAGCGGCATGCCCCACGCGCAGTCGCCGACCCGGCCGGCGGCGGCGACAACCTTGTCCCGCACGTCGTCGTCGTTGGCCATCACCCCGGCGGTACGGGTGCCGAGCGCGATGATCTGGGCGCCGGTGAGGGTCGCGACGTCCACCAGCAGATCCGGCTCGTCCTCGCCGGCGCGAACGAGCGCGTCCGCCATGACCAGCCGGCCCTCCGCGTCGGTGTTGAGGACTTCGACGGTCTTGCCGCCGTAGATGGAGATCACGTCGGACGGGCGCTGCGCGGTGCCGCTCGGCATGTTCTCGGCCAGCGCCATGTAGGCGACCGCGTTGACCTTGACGCCGAGCCGGGCGATGGCCCGCATCGCGGCGAGCACGGCCGCGGCGCCGCTCATGTCGGACTTCATGTCCTCCATGGCCCCGGCCGGCTTGAGCGACAACCCGCCAGAGTCGAACGTGATGCCCTTGCCGACGAAGGCGACCGTCTTGGCCGCATCGGGATGGGCGTAGCCGAGCCGCACCAGCCGGGGCGGGTTGATCGAGCCCTGCCCCACTCCGACGAGGCCGCCGTAGCCGCCTTCGGCCAGCGCCTCCTCGTCGAGCACCGCGACGGTCAGGCCGGCTTCGGTGCCGACGCTCTCGGCGATCTCGCCGAGGCCGCCGGGAGTCAGATCCGACGGCGGCGTGTTCACCAGGTCCCGGACGAGCACGACCGCTTCGGCGATCACCTCGGCGCGTCGTACGGCCGCAGCTCCGGCGGCCTCGTCCATCGGGGACAGCACCGTCAGCTCCGCGACCGGGATCTTGCCGTTGAGGTCGGTGCGGTACTTCTGAAAGGAGTAGTTGCCGAGCATCCCGCCGATCGCCACGGCGGTGAGCTCGTCTGGCGTGCCGGCGGGCAGCGCGATGGCGACCTTGGCGGACCCGGCCAGCGCGCGCACGGCCGCCCCTGTCGCGCGGCGCAGTCGTTCGGTGTCGTAGCCGTCCTCCCCGGCGGGTTCGGCGCCGAGCCCGGCGGCGACCAGCAGCGGGGCGGTCAAGGTGCCGAGCGCCGGGAGTTTGGTGATCTCTTCGGCGGTGCCCTTCGCGCCGAGCGCGGCCAACGCCTCGGCGAGCCGGCCGTCGTATGCCCGGCCGACGTCATCGGCGCCGGGGGCGAGCCGGACGCCGGAGTCTGAGGAGAGGACGCCGATCACGATCGCGTCGACGTCGAGCGTGGAGGGTGCCGCGTTGGCGAGCTGCAGGGTCGTCACGAAGCCCGATGCTAGTCAAAGCGCCAACCGCTGTGGAGGAGTTGGATCAAGCCTTAACGTGCGCGAGATCGGCTTCCTTGCCAGTTCGGGGCCGGGCCGCACCCGTCGGCCGCGCCGTCCCGCCACCATCCATTCCGATCCGCCGCCCTCTGGACACCGGAGTTCGTTAGCCTGACTAAGGATCGGCTACGTTGGGGCCTTGTCAGGCTGGTCCACGCGAGGATCGAAGTGAATGCAGCCGTTCGGCTTCCGATTCATGAGCCCGTTGCTCATCGGGACGCTGCTCAATCCCATCAACTCGGCGATGATCGCGACGGCCCTCGTACCGATAGGGCACGACCTGAATGTCGGCCCGAGCTCGACCGCCTGGCTCGTCGCCTCGCTTTACTTGGCCGCCGCGGTCAGCCAGCCAGCGATGGGACGGGTCGCGGAGCTGTACGGTCCGCGCAAGGTGACCGCCGCCGGCTTCGTCCTCGTCCTGATCGCGGGAATCGGCGGCGCGCTGGCGCCGGACATCGGCTGGCTGATCGTCGCGCGGGCGCTGCTCGGCCTAGGCACCTCGGCCTCCTATCCGGCCGCCATCACTATGATCAGGGCCAGGGCGGACGCGGCCGGGATCGGCACGCCGGGGTCCGTCATCGGGATGATCTCCATCACCAGCCAGGTCAGCGCCGTCATCGGCCCGGCACTTGGCGGGCTGCTCGTCGGGCTGACCGGCTGGCGGTCGATCTTCTTGGTGAACGTGCCGCTCGCGCTGGCCGGTCTGGTGCTCGGACAGCTGTGGCTGCCGCCCGACCGGGACCGGCCCCGCGAACGGTCCGGTGCCGTCCGCGGCGGGCTGGGCATCGACCTGGCCGGGATCGTCTTGTTCGGCGCGGCGATGACGACGCTGCTGCTGTTCCTCATGCGGCTCCGTCCCGACCCGCCGTACCTTCTGCTGGCGATCGCGGTGGGGCTCGGCGCCGCGCTGGCCGGCTGGGAGCTGCGCACCGGCCGGCCCTTCATCGACGTGGGCATGCTGATCCGCGAGCGCGGCCTGGCCAGGACCTACCTCAGATACGCCCTGCACTGGCTGGTCATCTACAGCGTCATCTACGGCCTGAGCCAATGGCTGGAGTCGGCGCGCGGACTCAGCCCGGAGGCGACCGGTCTTGTTACCCTGCCGATGGCGGTGGTCGCCGCCATCTCGGCCGCCGCGGTTTCGCCGCGTGCCCTCGTCCGCGGGCCGATGCTGCTCGGCACGATCGCCATGATCGGCGGAACCACCGCGATGATCACGCTGCACGCGGCCACTCCGGTGGTCGTCATCGTGCTGGTGACCCTCGTTCTCGGGCTGCCCCAGGGGCTCGGTTCGGTGACCAACCAGACCGCGCTCTACCACCAGTCGCCCGCTGCGCGCATGGGCTCGGCCTCCGGCCTGCTGCGTACGTCGCAGTACATCGGCGCGATCGTGCAGTCGAGCCTCGTCGGATTCGTCTTCGGCGCGGGGGCCGACGACGTGGGGCTGCACCGGCTCGCCGTGATCTTGGGTGGGCTCGGCGTCGTGCTGTTCGTGATCACTGTGACCGATCGCGCCGTACGAACCCCGCGCCCGGAACACCGGGCCGCTTCCGGGCTCGCGCCCCCCGGGGCGACCGGGCCCCCGCCCGGGCTCAGCGTACGGCCGCCACGAGGAGAACGACCGTGGCCGCGAGTTCGACGAGTGCTCCGAGCACGTCGCCGGTGATCCCGCCGAGTCGGCGCACCGCGACCCTACGCGCCGCCATCGCCACCACGAGGCCCGCGCCGGCGGCGACCGGCCAGAGCACGGCGAGCCGTACGCCGCCGACGGCCAGCCCGGCTCCGGCGCTCGCGATGACGACGGCCCCGGTCGCGTAGGCCGCGTGCGCGGCCGGCACGGTGCCGGCGACGAGCGCGCCGAGCCCGTCGGGCCGCGCGGCGGGGACGCCGACGCGGCAGGCCCAGGTCACCGCGAGCCGCCCGGTGACGGCGGCGACAATGACGGCGACAGCGGGCAGTTCGGTCAGCGCGGCGACCTGGATCAGCAGCGTCAGCGCCAGGGTGATGACGCCGAACGGGCCAATATCCGACTTTTTCATGATGGCCAGGGCTTCGGCCGCCCGCCGCCCGCCGCCGAGACCATCGGCGACGTCGGCCAACCCGTCCAGATGCAGCCCTCTCGTCAAGACGGCCATGACCGCCACCGCCAGCCCGGCCGACAACAAGGAACCGAATCCGGCCAGGTCTCCGGCGTACAACACGAGCGCGGCGGCCCCGCCGACGATCACCCCGGCCAACGGCGCGAACGTCATGGCCCAGCCGGCGGACGCGCGGTCCACGTGATCGACCCGGTCCGTCCGCTCGGTCCGTACCGTAATCACGGTGAGCAGTGTGACCGCCAGTCGCAGTCCGTCGCCCGCTCGGCCACTCGCGATCATGCCGGCAGTTCCACGGCGCGGCCCGCCACGATCACGACGGCCTCCTCGGACTCGGCGGCCAGCCGCTGGTTGAGCCGGCCGAGCAGGTCGCGGAAGACCCGCCCAGCCGGCGTGGCCGGCACCACCGACATACCGACCTCGTCGCTGACCGCGACGACGCGGGCCTCGGCGGCTCGCCAAACCGTGATCAGCTCCTCCAGTCGCCGCTCCGCGGCGGCGGGCGTCTCCCACGCGTTCGTCTCGTCCATGACCGCGGCCAGCCATGTCCCGATACCGTCGATCAGGATGGGGTCGCGGGCGGTGCGCAGCACCTTGGGCAGGTCGATCGTCTCCAGCGTGGTCCACCACGGCGGCCGCCGTGCCCGGTGCGCCGCGACCCTTGCCGCCCACTCCTGATCGGCGGGGGCGGCGCCCGCGGCGTCGGCCGTCGTCGCCTTTGGGCCCGTCGCGACGTAGGTCACCTCGGGGTGCGCCAGCAGCCGAAGCTCGGCCTCCGCGGACTTGCCGGAGCCGGCGCCGCCGAGCACGAGGGTACGGCCGGGCGCGGCGAGCGGCCGCGTCCACCAATCGAGCCGGCGGACCAACTCGGCGGGGGAAGAGACCCGGTGGTCGTTGTGCACGGCCCGCACGTGGGTGCGCGCGGTCACGGTGCCAGCGCGGCGGAGCCGGGCCAGATGGTCGGGCGCGCCGATGAGGTCGAGCAGCACGGCGTCGTAGGATCCCGGCTCGGCCGGCTCGGGGCGGGCTCCCGGGCCGGCGGCCACCAGCAGCCGGCCGCCGCCGGCCGGGCGCACGTCCCGGCCGCCGGGCACGTCCCGGCCTGGACACCGCTCAAGCGGCACGCCGTCGACGACGACCCGGGTCGGCTCCCAGCTCCGGCCCGCCGCGCGCATCCGGGCGCACGAGGCGCAGCGGCAGCCGGGCGCGGGCCAGCCCAGCGGACCGGCGGTGCCCAGCAGTTCGACCTCCATCGTTCAACCTCTCAGTGGTCTCGACGCGCTCTCGACATTGGGGAGGGCCGCTCCACTGTGCCCGCCCGCCGGCCCGGGCAAGTACTCTGCGTGCGAACGGAAGGATGACCGATGCCGTGGAATTGGCGGTACGAGACGGCCGCCGGGCGGCCGGCCGCGAATAGCCTGCCCGAAGAGACCTTCACGACCCAGTCCGACGCCGAGTCCTGGCTCGGCGAGAACTGGCGGGGGCTGCTGGACCAGGGGGTGGACCAGGTCACGCTCTATGAGGACGACCAGCTCGTCTACGGCCCCATGAGCCTGCATCCGCGGTGACCTCGGCCGCCTTGACCCTGGCCGCCTTGACCCTGGCCCAGGCAGCCGGTCGCCGCCGTGCCCAGGCGACGCCGGTCGGCCCGCGAGCGCGGAACGCGACGACGGCATGATGATCACGGTGGCCACCGGGCGAGGGTGAACGGGGGAGCGGACGGTCAGGGCCGGCGCGGCGGGCTGGCCGTCCTGGCCGGGTCGCGGACGACGGTGTCGCCGAGCACGTCGTCGATGCGGCGCACAAGTTCCGCGTCGAGCTCGAACCCCGCGGCCTTGACGTTGTCGCGGATCTGCTCGGGCCTGCTGGCGCCGATGATCGCGGCCGACACGTTCGAGTTGCGCAGCACCCAGGCGAGCGCGAGCTGAGCCATGGTCAGGCCCGCCTCGTCGGCGATCGGCCGCAGGTCCTGCACCCTGGCCAGCGTCTCGTCCCGCAGCAGGTGCTTGATGAAGCCGGCACCGCTTTTTTCGTCGGTCGCCCGGGACCCGGGCGGGGGAGCGGAACCCGGCCGGTACTTGCCGGTCAGCACGCCCTGGGCCATCGGTGAGAACACGATCTGCCCGATGCCCTCCTGCCGCGACAGCGGAACGATCTCCGCCTCGATCACCCGCCACAGCATGGAGTACTGCGGCTGGTTGGACACGATGCGGTCGAAGCCCATCTCGTCGGCGATCTTGAGCGCCTTGGCGATCTCGTCGGCCCGCCACTCCGACACCCCGACGTACAGCACCTTGCCCTGGCGCACCAGATCGTCGAACGCGCGCAGGGTCTCCTCGAGCGGCGTCTCGTAGTCGAACCGGTGCGCCTGGTAGAGATCGACGTAATCGGTCCCGAGCCGGCGCAGCGAGCCGTTGATCGATTCGACGATGTGCTTGCGGGACAGCCCTCTGTCGTTGGGGCCGTCGCCGGTCGGCCAGAAGACCTTCGTGAAGATCTCGACTGACTCGCGCCGCTGCCCGGAAAGCGCCCGCCCGAGGACCTCTTCGGCCCTGGTCTTGGCGTACGCGTCCGCCGTGTCAAAGGTCGTGATGCCCTCTTCGAGAGCGGCGTGCACGCACGCGACCGCGGTCTCCTCCTCGATCTGGGAGCCGTGGGTGATCCAGTTGCCGTACGCGATCTCGCTGACCATCAGTCCGCTACGGCCGAGGTGTCGAAACTCCATAAAACCGACCCTATCGGCCGGCATCCGGAGGACCGCCCGGCGCTGTGGTCGAGGTGTTACAGGTCGATCCGGTCGCCGATCTTGACCTGGGGCTTGGGAATGCGCCACCGGCGGATCTGCATCGCCCGCATCGCGGCGTAGAAGCCGACCCCCCGCCGCTCCTCGTCGGGGAAGCGCTCGGCGGCCAGCCGGGTCACCCTACGGCTGATGACCACGCCTTCGACCAGCACGATGATCAGCAGCAGTGGCGGGATGAAGACCGAGATCAGCCGGAAGAGCACGATGGGCAAGACGTTGAGCATCAGGCTGGCGAGCAGGACCCACATGAGGTACGAGCCCAGCGTGCGGCGCGAGTCGACGTAGTCCCTGGCCATGCGGCGGACCGGCCCCTGGTCGCGCCTCGGCAGATACTTGTCTTCGCCCCTGGCCATGCCGGCCCGGGCCTTGGCCCGGTCCTGGGCCAGTCGCTCGCGCTGCCTGCGGTAGGCCTCTTTACGCGATTTTGGGGCGGTGATCGGCTGGCGGCGGCGCCTTTCCGCCTCGCTGCGCTTGGGCGTTGGCCGGCCCTTGCTCGGCGTCCCTTTGCCGGGGTCGCTTTGGGGGGTGGCCGGCGCTGCCGGTTGCTCGGGAGCCTCGGGCTCAGATGGTGTACGACGTCGGAACACGGGATCAGCGTACCGGCCGCGAACCACATGGCTGCCTCGCGCGTTAACGCGTAGGGTGATAACACCCCGGCAGTGGTAACGCCATATGTTGGTGAGCACAGCACATCACGAAGGGACCGGCCACGCGCGATGAGCGTGATGAAGCGAATGTCGATGATCTTCAAGTCCAAGGCGAACAAGGCCCTGGACCGAATGGAAGATCCTCGCGAGACTCTCGACTATTCCTACCAGCGGCAGCTGGAGATGTTGCAGCAGGTGCGGCGCGGCGTCGCCGACGTGGCCACCTCGCGTAAGCGCCTCGAGCTGCAGATCAACCAAAAGGAGCGGGAGCAGCAAAAGCTCACCGACCAGGCCAAGACGGCCCTGCAGAAGGGCCGGGAGGACCTGGCCAGGGAGGCGCTGTCCCGGCGCAACGCGGTGGAGAGCCAGCTGGGCGAGTTGCGCCAGCAGTTCGCCAGCCTCCAAGGCGACGAGGAGAAGCTCACCCTGGCTTCGCAGCGGCTGCAGGCCAAGGTCGACTCCTTCCGCACCCGCAAGGAGACGCTCAAGGCGACCTACACCGCCGCCGAGGCGCAGACCAAGATCAACGAGGCCTTCTCCGGCATCTCCGAAGAGATGGGCGACGTCGGTCTGGCGATCCAGCGCGCCGAGGAGAAGACCCAGAACATGCAGGCACGCGCGGGCGCCATCGACGAGCTGCTCGCCTCCGGTGCGCTCGAGGACTACTCGGGCCCCAGAGACGACATCCAGGCCGAGCTCGACCGCATGGGGGCTTCCGGCCCGGGCGTCGATCTCGAGCTTGAGCGGCTCAA
Organism: uncultured Thermomonosporaceae bacterium; assembly: GCA_937891035.1. Taxonomy (GTDB): domain Bacteria; phylum Actinomycetota; class Actinomycetes; order Streptosporangiales; family Streptosporangiaceae; genus CALAED01. Next base: position 8,142 of record CALAED010000295.1, read on the forward strand.
GGCCGAGGTCGGCGAGGGTGAGGCGCCCAAGCAGCTCGACGCCGGCCGCGGCGGCGAGGCGAAGCCCGCGCAGCAAGAGGCGCGGCCCGCGCAGCAGGAGGACGCGGCGCGGCCGCAGCAGGCGCAAAACCCGCCGCAGCCCGGGGGGGCTCAATGATTATCCGGATCATGGGGGAAGGGCAGCTCGAGGTCGGTGATGAGGACCTCGCCGCTCTCAACGCGCTCGACGGCGACCTCGAGGCGGCGATCGAGTCCGGCGACGAGACCAAGTTCCGCGCTGCCCTGCACGCTTTGCTCGACAACGTACGAGAGGTCGGCAAGCCGCTGCCGCCCGACAGCCTCGTCTCGTCCGGGCTGATCCTCCCGCCCGCCGACTCGGACATGGCTGAGGTTAAGGCGATGCTCGGCGACGAGGGCCTCATCCCGGACTGAACCGACCTACTGGGACCGCCGGGCCTATACGAACCGAACGGGACGACGGGACGACGGGACGACGGGACGACGGGACGAATGAGCTTCGGGGGACAGGAAACGGCCAGGCGGCGGAAGGGCGGCGGACAGACGACGGAAGGGGCATCGGGCCGGGTGCGGCGCAGGTAACTGCGACAATTCGCTGCGGACAGGCACAAAACCGAGCCTCCGGACGTTCTTAGGGCGATAAGCGCAGTCGCGGCAGGAGGCTGATGATGGCGCAAACCCGATATGCAGCCGACCGGGGGCTCACCGCGCGCATGCTGGTGACGATGTTCCTGCTTGGGTTGGTGTACGTCGTCTTCGTGACGGTGTTTTTCGCGATCTCCCCGCAGTTCGGCACGATCGCCCTGATCTTCGCCCTGGGCTTCTTGGCGGTGCAGTACTTCTTCTCCGACAAGCTCGTGATCGCCTCGATGGGCGCCAAACAGGTCACCCCTCAGCAGGCCCCCGAGTTGCACGGCGTGATCGACCGCATCTGCGCGCTGTCCAACACGCCCAAGCCGCGCGTCGCCATCGCGGACGTCGACGTGCCCAACGCCTTCGCCACCGGGCGCAACCAAAAGAAGGCCATCGTGTGCGTGACCACCGGTCTGTTGCGCCGGCTCGATCCGGTCGAGCTGGAAGGCGTGCTCGCCCACGAGATGTCACATATCGCGCACCGCGACGTCGCCGTGATGACCATCGCCTCGTTCCTCGGCATCGTCGCCGGGCTCATCACCCGGGTCGGCCTCGAATGGGGCCTGTGGGGTGGGTTCAGGAGCCGCGAAGGCGACCAGAACACCGGTCTCATCCTGCTCACCATCGTCGCGGTCAGCGCCTTGGCGTACGCGATCAGCTTCCTGCTCACCCGGGCGTTGTCCCGCTACCGCGAACTGTCGGCCGACCGCGCCGCCGCGCTGCTCACCGGACGCCCCTCCGCGCTGTCCAGCGCGCTGGTCAAGGTGACCGGCGAGCTGGCCAAGATCCCCACCCGGGATCTCAGGTCGGCCCAGGCCTTCAACGCCTTCTTCTTCACCCCCGCGTTCGGCAAGGGTGCCAGCATCGCCACCCTCTTCGCGACCCACCCGCCGTTGGAAAAGCGCCTCCAGCAGCTGTCCACGATCTCCACCCAGCTCAGCCGCGGAGCGTGACCCCAGCATCCACCCCACCGCCGGGAGCCGCCATGTCTCGACCCCTCCGCCTCGGTGACCGCATGCTCGCCGCCCGCATGATCGCGATCATGACGCTGCTGGTGGTGCTGTACGTCACCGCCCTCCTGGCCGCGGTCGCCTTCCTGATCCACGGCCAACACTGGGGGATGGCCGTACTGGTCGCGATCTTGCTGGTCGTGGGCGGTGTCACGATGGCCGGTCAGCAGGGCGGCAGCCGCCGCAGGCTGCTCGCCGAGCTGCGGGCCACGGAGGTGGGGCCGGCCGAAGCGCCGGACCTGCACGGCACCCTGGACCGGCTGTGCGGTCTCGCCGGCATCGCCAAGCCCCGCCTGCTGATCGCCGATACCGACCTGCCCAACGCCCTCGCCATCGGTCGCGAGCTGTGCGTCACCCGCGGCCTGCTGGACCGGCTGACGACGGCGGAGCTCGAGGCCGTCCTCGCGCACGAGCTCGGCCATCTCGCGCACCGCGACGGCTTGGTGCTCGAGTACGCGGCCGCGCCCGGTCTCGTGTGCGGGAGGTATTTGCGAGTCGGGATCTATGTGCTGTTCGGCCAGGCCGTCTACTGGCTCAGCACGCTGCTCGTGCGCATGCTGTCGCGGGCCCGCGAGCTGTCCGCCGACCGCGCCGGGGCCATGCTGACCGGGCGGCCATCCGACCTGGCCGCGGCATTGGTCAAGCTGTCGGCCGGCGCGCCCCAGATCCCCGCCACCGATCTGCGCGCCGTCCAGCCGTACCAAGCGCTGCTGTGCATCGAGATGCCCGGTCCCAAGCCGAGGCGGCTGTCGGCGCACCCGCCGCTCGAGACGCGCCTGCGCCGGCTGGCGACGATGTCGGCCCTGCTGGGCAGGCGCGGCTGACCGAATGCCCCGGGGGACGCCGGGGCAAAGCGGCCACGGCAATCCACCGCTTCCGCGGTGCCCGCGTGCCCGCGGTGGCCGATACCCTGGCCACGGGCCCTACGACACAGGCCCCGGCGTGGCCTGGGTGCCCAACGCGATGGGGAAGGGAGCTCGAGGGTGGGCTTTCTCGACGTGATCCTCGGCAGGTCCAAGCCGGTCAAGCCCGACCTCGACCGGTTGTTCGCGCTGTCCACGGCGGCGGTGACGCTCGAGGCGGCGGCTGGGTTCACGCCCACCGGGCTCGGCTCGGTGTGCTTCCGCGCCGCGGAGGGCGGCGCGTTCGCCCAGCTCGAGAAGGACATCAGGGAGCTGCTCGACGCCGACGCCGGCCCCAAGGTCGAGGCGAGCACCGACTCCTACGGCTACACCTGGCTGCTGGCCCGCCATGATCCGAACGAGCTCGCAGGCCTGGTCACCGACCTGCACGCGGTCAACGCAACGCTTGAGGCCAACGGGTTCGGGCCTTCGCTGCTTTGCTCGCTGGTGGGCTTCCGCGGCCCCCAAGGCCAGCGGCTGGCCCTCGTCTACCTCTACAAGCGCGGCACATTCTATCCGTTCGCCCCGCAGCCGGGAGAAAAGCGCGACAACGCGCTCGAGCTGCAGATCCGGGCCGCCGTCGGCGCCGACCTGCCGGTCGAGGCGGACCTCAGCCGCTGGTTCCCGGTGTGGGGCGCCCCCGGCCTGTAGCCGCGGGCCGTCCGGGCCGGCCGGCTCAGGGCAGCGGCCCGGACGGCTCAGGGCAGGGCGAGCATCTGGTCAAGGGCCAGCCGGGAGTAGTGCGCGGTCTCCTCGTCGACCTGGATCCGGTTGACGACCTCGCCGCGGGCCAGGGACTCCAGCGACCAGACCAGATGCGGCAGGTCGATGCGGTTCATGGTCGAGCAGAAGCACACTGTCTTGTCCAGGAAGACGATGTTCTTGTCGGGATGCGCGTTCGCCAGCCTCCGGACGAGATTGAGCTCGGTGCCGACGGCCCAGGACGTACCGGCGGGGGCGGCGTCGATCGTCTTGATGATGTACTCGGTGGAGCCGATGTCGTCGGCCGCGAGCACGACCTCATGCGTGCATTCGGGATGGACGAGCACGCGTACGCCGGGGATGCGGGCGCGTACGTCGTCCACCGAGGTCTTTTTGAACCGGCCGTGCACCGAGCAGTGGCCACGCCAGAGGATCATGGTCGCGGCGCGCAGCCGGTCCGGGGTGAGGCCACCGCCCGGGCGGTGCGGGTCATAGACGACGCAGTCGCTCAGCGCGAGCCCCATCTCCAGCACGGCCGTGTTGCGGCCGAGGTGCTGGTCGGGCAGGAACAACACCTTGGACCCCTTGCGCAGGGCCCAGTCGAGGGCGCGGCGGGCGTTGGACGAGGTGCAGACCGTGCCGCCGTGCCGACCCACGAAGGCCTTGATGTCGGCCGAGGAGTTCATGTATGTGACGGGAATCACGTCGTCGGCCACCCCGGCATCCTCGAACACCTCCCAGGCCTCCTCGACCTGGTCGAAAGTGGCCATGTCGGCCATCGAGCAGCCCGCCGCCAGGTCGGGCAGCACGACCTGCTGGTGGCCGGCGGTCAGGATATCGGCCGACTCGGCCATGAAGTGCACGCCGCAGAACACGATGAAGGGCGCCGTGGGCCGGGCCGCGGCCTCCCTGGCCAGCTTGAAGGAGTCGCCGGTCACGTCGGCGAACTGGATGACCTCGTCGCGCTGATAGTGGTGCCCGAGTACGAACAGCCGGTCGCCGAGCGCCGCCTTCGCGGCCGCGGCGCGCGCCACCAGGCCGGGGTCGGATGCGGGCGGCAGCTCGCCGGGACAAGAGACGCCACGTTCGCTGGCCGGATCGGCCTCGCTGCCGAGAACCAGCAGCGGGATGCTGCTGGTTCCGGTGGTTCCGGTGGTTCCGGTCGCCGGGACGGTAGTCACGGATCCCCCTAAAGCGCTACTTGAGGTCGACCGAGGTCGACACCACAGTACGGCACTTATCGTCGATTTGACGATACCTATGATGGCATAGCCGGCTGACCACGGCGACTCCAGGGCCCAATGTGCGACGATTGCCACATATCCCCGCGCCGCGTGCCCCGGACGACTTTCCGGTTGCGGGAATGCGAGCCGACTGGGGGTACGTTGGACACGAAGGAGGCGAACGGCGTCTTCGAGGGGGTCGCGCGCCCTCTACCCGACAAACGCAGGCGGTAGCCCAACGCGGCGGCCAAGCCAATCAGGAGCTAGCACATGACGGTTTCAGGCGAGACCTCGCAGCAGACCACCGAGCAGGGCGTCATGCTCACCGACATCGCGGCGCAGAAGGTCAAGAGCCTGCTTGAGCAAGAGGGTCGCGATGACCTGGCGCTGCGCGTCGCCGTCCAGCCGGGCGGCTGCTCAGGCCTGATCTACCAGCTCTTCTTCGACGAGCGTCAGCTCGACGGCGACTCGGTTCAGGACTTCGGCGGGGTCAGCGTACGGATCGACCGGATGAGCGTGCCGTACCTCACCGGGGCCACCATCGACTTCGTGGACACCATCGAAAAGCAGGGTTTCACGATCGACAACCCCAACGCCACGGGCTCGTGCGCGTGCGGCGACTCCTTCAACTGAGCGCACCCGCATAACAGATCAGCGCGCGGTGGGGCCGGTTCCCGGCCTCAGGCGCGCCATGACCACTACCTACATCGTCTCGTGCTGTATCGGCTCGCGATGCCGCCCCCGCAAGCACCACACGCGCGCAAGGTGCTTGCGGGGGCGACGTGTGTCCGCGCCCGGTGCGGGCCTCGTCCCGAAGACGCGGGGACGATGGGGATAGGCTTTTCGCGTCCACGCGCCCACCGGACCGCCGTTCCGGGGATGGTGGAGGGCGGCCCATCCCGTGAGTGTTGACATAGCCGGAAAATGAGCCGGACGACACAGACGAGGAGAACGACTCCGTGCGTATCGCCGTGACTGGCTCCATCGCCACCGACCACCTGATGTCCTTCCCCGGCAAGTTCGCCGACCAGCTCATTCCGGAACAGTTGCACAGCGTCTCGCTGTCCTTCCTGGTGGACGAGCTGGAGATCAGGCGCGGCGGCATCGCCGCCAACATCTGCTTCGGCATGGGCTGCCTCGGGCAGCGGCCGATCCTCGTCGGCGCGGTCGGCAACGACTTCGCCGACTACCGTGCCTGGCTGGAGCGCCATGGCGTGGACACCTCGTCGGTGCATGTCTCCGAGCTCAAGCACACGGCTCGGTTCTTGTGTACGACCGACGAAGAGCAAAACCAGATCGCCTCGTTCTACGCCGGCGCGATGAGCGAGGCCCGGGAGATCGAGCTGCGGCCGATCGCCGACCGGGTGGGCGGGCTCGACCTGGTCGTGATCAGCCCCGATGACCCCGAGGCGATGCTGCGGCACACCGAGGTGTGCCGGTCCGAGGGCATCCCGTTCGCCGCCGACCCCTCCCAGCAGCTCGCCAGGATGGACGGCGAGGACGTGCGGAAGCTCATCGACGGCGCCGGCTATCTGTTCACCAACGAGTACGAAAAGGCGCTGGCCGAAGAAAAGACCGGCTGGTCCGATGCGGAGATCCTCGACCGGGTCCAGGTGCGGGTGACCACGCTCGGCCCCAAGGGCGTACGGGTGGAGCGCAAGGGCGAGCCGTCGCTGCACGTGCCGGCGGCGCCCGAAGAGGCCAAGGTCGACCCGACAGGTGTGGGTGACGCCTTCCGGGCCGGCTTCATCTCCGCGATCGGCTGGGGCCTGTCGCTTGAGCGCGCCGCCCAGCTGGGCAACATACTCGCCGTGCACGTGCTCGAGACGGCGGGCTGCCAGGAGTACACCCTCGAAAAGAGCCGCCTGCTCGAGCGATTCGCCGCCACCTACGGCAAGGATGAGGCCGCCGAACTCGCCGGGCACCTGCCGGGCTGACGCGGGCCCGGCCCGCGGATTCACTACATCCGGTTCAGTACATCCGGCGGATGTGGAAGGCCCAGCCGCGGGGGAGCGGCTCCTCGCAGACGAACTCCTGCGACTTCATCCGGCACCACGCCGGGACGTCGGTGCGGGCGGCGACGTCGTCGGCCAGGACGGCCACGACGGCGCCGATGGGAATCTCGCGGATCCGTTCGGCCACCATGATGATCGGGATCGGGCACTTGCGGCCCAGCGCGTCGACCACCAGAT
>CALAED010000296.1 GCA_937891035.1 uncultured Thermomonosporaceae bacterium
GTCAGCAGGTTGTCCAGGCAGACGACGGAGACGCCCCGGGCCAGCAGCCCTTCGCACAGATGTGAGCCGAGAAAGCCGGCCCCGCCGGTGACGACGGCGCGCTGGTGGTACATCAGATCCTCCCTGAGGTGCTCGAAAGGCTCTCCATCGCCGCCGCGACGACCCGGTCGGCGTCGATGTCCAGCAGCCCCGGATCCGGCGTCGTCGCGTGCGGGTCGCCGTCGGGCCCGGTGCCGCTTTCCGCGCGGCCGGTAAGGACCGTGTGCTCGGCGCGGTGCGGCGGCGGGCCCCACCGCGCCGGGGAGACCGGGCCGAACAGCAGCACGGACGGCGTTCGGTAGGCGGTCGCGAGATGGCCGGTTCCGGTGTCGCCGCACACCACCAGGCGGGCGGCCGCGACCAGGGCGGCGAGGTCGAGTACAGAGGTGCGCCCGGACAGGTCGGCGGCCGGCGGCAGCCCGGCCAGCGCGGCCACGCGACCGGCCAGGCGGGTCTCTGCGGGGCCGCCGCTGACCACGACGTCGAGCCCGGCGGCGCGCAGCGCGGCCGCGACCGCCGCGTAGCGACCGGCCGGCCAGCGCCGCACCGGATAGGCCGCGCCCGGGTGGATCACCACGGCGCCGGGCGCCGGCGACGTGTGCGGCGGCGTGTGCGGCGGGCCTGGCGGGTCGAGATCGAGGTCGCCGGGATCGGGCCGCAACCCATACTCGGACAGCAGCCGGCACCAGCGTTCGACCTCGTGTTCGGCCGGATCCCAGGGCGGCCCCTCGAGCTCGGGAAACTCCGGGTGCCCGAAGGCGGGCAGTACGCGCGGCCGCAGCGCGGACAGCACCCGATGGCTCTGCGGACCGCTGCCGTGCAGGTTGACCGCGATGTCGATCGCGCCGTACGTCCGCAGCGGGGCGAGCCCCTCGGCGGGGAGCACGTCGTCGACCGCCCCCGTCAGCAGGGCGAGCGGCGCGAGCGGCGCGGGCAGCGCGAGCGTGAGCCGGTGGCCGGGCAGGTCGCGGCGCAGCGCCCGCAGGGCGGGCACCGCGGTCAGCAGGTCGCCCAGGCCCAGCGCCCGCAGCACCAGCGCGTGCGGCGCCGTCGCCGGCCGCCGCCCGGTGGCGGATGGCGCCGCCGGTACCCGCCCTAGGGCCACGATGGTTCCTCTGAGGGGCAGATGAGCAACTCGCGGATCTCACAGCCGCGGGGCTGCCGCAGCGCGAACATGACCGCGGCGGCCACGTCCTCCGGCCGGTTGAGCTTCGCCTCCGGCGGCGGCTTGTACTGCTCGGCGCGGCCGTCGAAGAAGGCGGTGTCCATGCCGCCCGGCACGAGCATGGTGACGCCGATCCGCCCCGCCGTCTCGGCCGCCAGCGCGCGGGTGAAGCCCACCACGCCGAACTTGGCCGCGCAGTACGCGGTCGCGTCGCTGAGCGCCCGCAGGCCGAGCGTGGAGGCGCAGGTCACCACCCGGCCGTTCGGCGCCGCGGTCAGGTAGGGAAGCGCGGCCCGCACCACCGCGGCGGTGCCGAGGAGGTTGACGCGGACGACGCGCTCCCAGTCGTCGGCCGGCACCTCGCCGAGCGGGCCGCAGGAGTCGACGCCGGCCGCCGTCACGACGGCGTCGAGGCCGTCGGCGGCGCGCGCCAGAAGGTGCACGGCGCGTTCGGCGGCCTGGCGATCGGCCAGGTCGGCCTGGACGTGCGAGATGTCGCCGTCCAACGGCCGCCGGTCGATGACGAGGGGCCGGCCGCCTTCGTCGGCGACCTGCCGGACGACGGCCGCGCCCAGGCCGGACGCTCCGCCGGTGATGAGGACTCTCATCGTGCCATCCCTTCCTCGGCGGCCGCTGCGCCGCCGGTTGGTCCCCCGCCCGCGCCGGTTATGCCGGTCGCTGCCGTCGCACCGGTTGAGCCGGTCGAGCCGGTGTCCCCGGGGTCTTGGCCGGACGGGCCGGCGGCCGCCAGCAGGCGGGTGGTCGAGCGGCCTTCGAGGAAGGGCAGCAGCACCACCTCGCCGCCGTAGGCCCGTACGGTCGGCGCCTCAGGCAACTGGGCGGCCGTGTAGTCGGCGCCCTTGACCCAGATGTCCGGGCGAAGCCGGTCGAGCAGCGGCGCGGGCGTGTCGTCATGGAAGATCACTGCGGCGTCGACGTCGGCGAGCGCCTCCAGCACCCGCAGCCGGTCGGCCGCCGAGTTGACCGGCCGCCCTGGACCCTTGTGCCGCCGTACGGACTCGTCGGAGTTGACGCAGACGACGAGGCAGTCGCCGAGGCGGCGGGCCTGGCGGAGCAGGCTCACGTGACCGGCGTGCAGGAGGTCGAAGCAGCCCCCGGTGGCCACCACCTTGCCGCCGGACCGTCGGGTGCGCTCGACGACATCCCACACGTCAGGAGGCGGCTGGGCCGGGATCTCGACCGGCGCGTTCGCCGCCAGCCGGGCCGCGACGCCGGCGGCCGCGCCGGCCGCGATGAAGTCCGTCGCGTGGCGCACCCCGGCGCTGACCGCCTCGGTGAGCCCGCCGCCTTCGGCGAGCACCCCGGCGGCGGCGCCGGCGAAGCTGTCCCCGGCGCCGCAGGTGTCGCCGGACTGTTCCCGGCCCGCCGGGGCGAGGAACGGGGTCGGCTCGCCGTTGCAGAGCAGGGCGCCGGCCGCGCCGAGCGTGACGGCGACGCCGTCAAGTTCCCAGGTCGCGGCGAGGTACCGGGCGCGGCGGACGGCCGGTCCGAGGCCAGCGCCCCCGATGTCCGCACCGGCACCGCGCGCCAGCTCGGTCGCCTCGTGCTCGTTCGGCGTCAGCAGGCGGGCCCTGCGCACCGGCGGCGCACCGCGCGGATGGGGATCCCAGACGACGGGCACCCTGCCGGACAGCGCGGCCAGCAGCCGGCGAACGACCGCATGGCCGCTCACCCCTCTGCCGTAGTCGGAGACCAGGATCGCGGCAGCGGCGCCGAGCGCGTCGGTCACCCGCGACCCGACCGGCCCGTCGACGGCGCGGCCGTCGCCGACGTCGAGCCGCGCAACCGATTGACCATCGGCCTGGATGCGCAGCTTGCTCGGGGTGCCTCCCCGCAGGTCGAAGGCCGCCAGCGTGACGTGGCGGTCGAGCAGCGACCGCAGGCGCCGCCCCGGCTCGTCGTCGGCGAGCGCCGTCACCAGCACGACCTCTCTGCCGGCGGCGGCCGCGAGCAGCGCGGCGAGACCTGCGCCGCCGGGCCGCGGCCGCTCGTGCGCCTGCTCGATGACCGGGACGGGCGCGTCGGGGCACAGCCGCCGGCTGGTGCCGGCGACGTCGATGTCGAGCAGGGTGTCCCCGACGACGACGAGCGGGGCGGTCACGTCGGCACCCCCAGCGTCTCGTCGATCGTCCGGCACAGCAGATGGATCGCGGCGAGATGGATCTCCTGCACCGTTGAGGTGGCCGCGGCGTCGACCTGGATCGTGTCGTCACAGGCGGCGGCGAGCGGGCCGCCATCTGGACCGGTGAGCGCCCACGCGGTCACCCTGGCCTGGCGGGCGGCCGTCGCCGCGGCGATCACGTTGGCGCTGCGGCCGCTCGTCGACAGACAGATGAGGACGTCGCCCGCCCGGCCGTGCGCCCGCACCTGCCGGGCGAACACGTCGTCCGCGCCGTAGTCGTTGCCGATCGCCGTAGTGGACGAACTGTCGCCGTGCAGCGGGATGGCCGCCAGCGGTCGGCGATCGCGGTCGAACTTGCCGACGAGTTCGGCGGTGAGATGCTGCGCCTCGGCGGCGCTGCCGCCGTTACCGCAGACGAGCAGCCGCCCGCCGCCGTCGAGCACCCCCGCGAGCCGGCGCCCCCATGCGGTGATCGTCGGAGTCCACCGACGGAACCGCAGCGCGGCGTCGGCCAGCGCCTCGAGGCCCGTCTCCGTCGCCTCCGGGGCGGTGCTTTCCCCCGTGGCCCCGATCCGCCCGTTCTGCCTGCCCTGCCCATTCTGGCAGTTCTGACAGATCTGTCCCTTCTGCCCCTTTGGGCGGTGCTGTCTGACCGGTCTGGTCGGTTTGGCGGGCTTGGTCGGTCTGGTGACCGGTGCGCTCATTTCATGTCCCCCGAGGCTCGAATTCGTTCGTAGACCTGTGCTGTCTCCCGGCCGACTCGCGTCCACGAGAACCGCACTCGCGCCCGGTCGGCCGCCGCGATCCCGTACGCCTCCCGGCGGACCGGGTGGGCCAACAGATCGCGGACCTGACGGGCCGTCTCGGCCGGCCGCCGCGGCGGCACGTGCACGCCGGTGACGTGGTCAACGACGGTGTCGAGGTGCCCGCCCACGGCGCTGGCGACCACGGGCACCCCGCAGGCCATCGCCTCTAGGGGCACCATGCCGAACGGCTCGTACCAGGGCAGCGTGACGGCCAGATCGGCGGAGCGCAGCAGCGCCGGCACGCGATCGCGACTCACCCGGCCGACGAAGTGGACGCGGTCGGCGACCCCGGCCTCCTTCGCGCACAGCCGCAGCCGGTGCACCTCGGCATCGGCGTCCATCTCTTCGCCCGGCGGTCCGCCGGCGACCAAGAGCTCGGCCCCGGGGATTTGGGTGAGCGCCTCGATGGCCGTATCGACGCCCTTCCGCTCGACCAGCCGGGACAGGGCGACCAGCCGTGGCCCGCCGCCCGCGGCCGGGACCGGGTCAAAAGTAGCCGGCCCCTCAGGACAGAACCGGTCGACGTCCACGCCGCAGGGCACGACCGAGACACGCCCGCGCGGCACCCCCATGCGGGTCAGCTCGGCGACCTCATCCGCGCAGGTGGCGATGACCGCGTCGGCGCCGCGGCCGATCGCCCGCTCAAGCCGGATGCGTCCGGGTGGGCTGGTGTCCTTGTCCCCTTGGTGCCGGCGCTTGACGGTTCCGAGCGCGTGGTAGGTCTGGGCAACCGGGATGCCGAGCCCGGCGGCGGCCCGCAACGTGGCCAGGCCGCTCATCCAAAAGTGGGCGTGCGCGACGTCCGGCGGATCGGCCGCCCACCGGCGCTCCAGGTAGCGCCCGAAGTCCGGCATCCAGCGCAGCAGATGGTCCTTGGGCACCGGCCGTGCCGGCCCGGCCGGGACATGCTCGACCCGCACGCCAGGGGCCGGCTCGACGATGGGCGGCAGGTCCGGGTCGTCGCGTCTGGTGAAGACGGTGACCTGGTGGCCCTGGCGGCCCAGCTCCGTGGCGAGATCGGCGACGAAGACGTTCTGGCCGCCGCCGTCGGCGCCGCCGAGCCCGGTCAAGGTGGCGAGCGGGCTGGCGTGCTCGGAGATCATGGCGATCTGCAACGCGGTCGCGGTCATCGAGTTACCTCCTCGAGCAGGCGCTGCCAGTCGCGCAGGAAGCGGGCGAGCGCGTACCGCTCGACCGCCGCCTCGCGCGCCGCCTTGCCCAGTTGGCGGCCGCGCAGTGGATCGGCGAGCAACGCGCGGGCGGCCTCGGCGAGCGCGTCGACCCGGGTGGACAGGACACCGGCCGCCGGCGGGACCGCCTCGGTGGCGGCCGTCGTGGCCAGCGCCACGATCGGCAGGCCGAGCATCATGGCCTCGATCAGCGAGAGGCCGAGCGATGTCCATCGGTACGGATGCAGATAGAGCCGCCGGGCGGCGAGTTCGGCGTGCATGCGCCGCTGCGGCAGATCGTCGAACGTCCACATCGCCTCGTGCGGGATGCCGAGGCGGTGCGGCGCTTCGGCCACGTTCATCCCGAACAGATCAAGCGGGACGGTGCGGGCCAGCGCGGGCAGCAGGTCGGTGCCGGTGACCCGGCCCCGCCGGAGCGGGTCGTTGATCACCACTCCGGCGCGCGGCCACGTGCCCTGGTAGCGGTAGCCGGGATCGACGACCCCGTGCTCGATCACGGTCGCCGGGGCGCGTCCGCAGTCCCAGAACAGGTCGTTGAAGTGGGTGACGTGGACGACGGGGATGTCGGCTCGGGTGGACAGGAAGTGCCTGCTGTTGGGCACCACCTCGTCGGGCAGCCCGGCGTCCGCCGGCGTGCGGCGGGGCGTGTCGTGCTCGACGTAGACGGCCGGCACGTCGCGGCCCGGCCGGCGGCCCAGCCACTCCTCGGCCAGCCTGAGCTCGTGCGGCCGCTGCAGCACGACGACGTCGACGTCCTCGTCGCGCAGCCGGTTCGCGGGGACCTCGACGGCGCGATCCGGCCAGTCGTAGGTCTTGGGGCGGCCGCGCCCGTCCTGCCCTCGGCCGGGAGTGACGGGGACCAGCGTGGTGTACGGGCCGTGGACGAACGACGTGGCCCACGAGCCGTGAACGTGCCAAAGCAGCACCCGCATCAGGTGGTCGCCTCTCTCGTCGGTTCCTCGGACAGACCGGCGACGGCGGCGACCACGTCGTTCGGGCGTACGGACGACAGGCAGGGATGACCGGGCACCGGGCACTCGCTGGCCCGGGTCCCGGCGCATGCCGCCTGCTGGTCGCCGAGCAGCACGGTCGGCACGCCGTACGGCGCCCACCGCGCCGCCGGGACGGTCGGGGCGAACAGCGAGACGACGGGTGTGCCGACCGCGGCGGCGAGATGGGCGGGCCCGGTGTTGCCGGCGACGACGGCGTCCGCGCCGCCGAGCACGGCGGCCAGCTCGGGCAGGCCGGTGCGCCCGCCGAGATCGCGCCCGTCGCGGCCGGCCACCCGGGCGGTGAGGTCTTTTTCCGCGGGGCCGCCGGTGACGAGGACGCGCCACCCCGCTTCCGCGAGCAGCCGTACGGCCTCCGCGCACCGGTCCGGCGGCCAGGCGCGGGCCGGCACCGATGTGCCGGGGTGCACGACGACGTAGCCGGGCCTTGATCCGTGGCCGCGTCCGTGGCCGGCTCCGGGTTCGGGTCCGTGGGCAGGCTCGCCGGTCAGCTCCCGTACGTCCGGGAGCGGCTCGCGCACCGCGAGCCGCGTGTCGTCCACGGACGCGGGGAAGCCGGCCGCTGCGGCGAGCCCGAGCATCCGCGCCGCCTCTGGTACGTCGTCGTCTTGGCGGTGCCGCAGGTCGAGCAGCGAGCCGGGGTAGTCGTCGCTGATGCCGCCGATCCACGGCACCCCGGCCAGCCGCAGCAGCAGCGCCAGCGGCAGCGGGGACTGGTGGAACGAGGTCAGGATCAGCGCGCGGTCGAAGCCGTCCGCCGCCACCGTCTGGACGAGCCGGTCGATCTCCGCCCGCTCAACGGGTTCCGGCTCGGGGTCGATCCACGGTGCGCGCCACTCCACGATGCGGTCCACGCCGGGCAGCAGTTCGGCGGCGGCCCGGCCGCGCGGACCGCACAGCATGACCACTTCGTCGGCCCGCGCGGCGACCGCGCGTATGGCGGGGCCGGCGAGGAGCACGTCCCCGAGGTTGTCGAGGCGGGCGATCAGCACTTTCACCGGCCGGCCCTCCTGTGCTCCGGGGCGCCGAGCGCGAGGCTGACGGCGGCGTTCAGGTCGGCGGCCACTTCGGGGGCGCGGTGAATCTCGTCGGGGCGGGTGCGTGCGGTCGGCACCAAGATGCCGCGTGCGCAGGCGGCGTGCGCCGCTTCGACGTCACGGCCGATGTCGCCGATGACGACGCAGTCGGCCGCGGTGATGCCCAGCCGCCGAGCGGCCCGGTCGATCAGGCCGGGCCGCGGCTTGCGGCAGCCGCAGCCGGCGGCGCGGTCGTGCGGGCAGACCTCCCACACGTCCACCGGGCCGAGCAGCTCTTCGGTCCGCGCGTTCACCCGCCGCACGTCGCCCTCGGTGATCCGGCCGGTGGCGACGCCGGACTGGTTGGAAACCACGCCGATCCGAACGCCACGGCGGCGCAGCCGGTCGAGCGCCCGGCGCGCGCCGGGGACCGGCATGACGCGATCGGGGTCGCCGTTGTAGGGCACGTCGCGGATCAGCGTGTCGTCCCGGTCGAACAGCACCGCCGCCGGCCGCGGCCACCGCTTCGGCCGCGGCCACGGCCCGGCGGCACCGTAGGTCAGCACGCCGCGCAGGCGGTGGCCGACGGCGACGGGCGGGATCACCACGCTCGTCACGATCATGCGGATGATCTCGTCAGGGGTGCGTGGCCCGGGGGCGATGCGAACCACGGCGAACCGCGCGGTGAGCCCGGCCCAGACCGCCGCCGCGCACCGCGCGGCCGCCGGCCGCGTTCGCCACCCGGCCAGGGCGGCCAGGGCGGCCAGGCCCGCGGCGGTGGTGGCGAGGTGCAGGCGGAACCGGCCGCGCCGCTCGCCCGCCCGCCGCCGCCAGCCGGGCCCGTGCAGGCGGCGCATCAAGACGTCGTCGGCGTTGCCGGCCTGGGCCCGGACCGAGGCCGGCCAACCGGCGGGCCGCACCGGGTGCGTCACCAGCCGGTTCCCCTTCACCAGCCGGTGTCCCGCGGCGCCGACCCGCAACGCGAGATCGGCGTCCTCGCGGTAGGCGCGGCGAAAGCGCTCGTCGAAGCCCCCGGTCTCAGCGAGTGCGGTCCGCCGATAGGCCATGTCCGCGGTGATCCAGGCGGCGCCGGCGAGGGCGGCCGTATTCCGTTCCCAGTCCGTGGGGCGCCGGCCGGCGGGCAGCGGCACCTCCACTGTGCCCTGGGAGCCGGCGACCTCGGCGGGCAGGCCGGCGAGGTCGGCGGCCACCTGGGAACGCCAGCCCGGCGCCGGCACCACGTCGTCGTCGAGGAAGACGATCCAGTCGGCGGTCGCCGCCCGCCAGCCGGCGTTCCTGGCCGCGGCCGGGCCGCGCCCGCCCGAGCGCACCACCCGCACGTCGGGCGGCAGCCGCGCCGGCGGCCCCTGATCCGGGCCCGGCCGGTCGTCCACGACGATGATCTCCTCCGGCACCGGCCCGGCCCCGGCGGTGAGCACGTCGATCAGGACTTCCAGGCTGGGCCGCCCGATCGTGGGCACCACGACGCTGTAGGTGACGCCCCCGGCACCGTCCTGCCGTGTCATCGACCGAACACCTCGCCGCGCCGGACGACGTACGGGCCGAGTACGAGCACGTCGACGGGGGCGGATCCGAAGCACTCCAGTGCGTCGCGCGGCGCGTCCACCATGGGGCGGCCGGCGGTGTTCAGGCTGGTGTTGACGACGAGCGGCAGCCCGGTGCGGGCGTGGAAGGCGTCGATGAGGTCGGCGACCAGCGGCTCGTCGGCGCGGTCGACGGTCTGGATGCGGGCGGTGCCGTCCACGTGGACGACGGCGGGGATCCGGTCCCGCCACTCCGCGCGGATGCGGTGAACGAACAGCATGTACGGGCTGGGCAGCGGCCCTTCGAAGACATCGGCGGCGTGGTCGAGCGAGACCATCGGCGCGATCGGCCGGAACTGCTCGCGACCCTTGACGGCGTTCAGCCGTTCCACGTTGTCCGGGTTCCCCGGATGGGCGAGCAACGACCGGTGGCCGAGCGCCCGCGGCCCCCACTCGCTCCGGCCCTGGAACCAGGCGACGATCTCGTCACGGGCCAGCGCGTCGGCGACGACGGCCGCCAGGTCGCTGGGCCGCTCGTAGGGCAGCTTGGCGGTCTCGAGCCGCCCGGCGAGCTCGTCGTCGGTCCATCGCCGGCCCAGGTCGGCGCCGGGCATGGGCGCCGGCTGGTCGCCGCCGGCCGTGGCGACGTGCAACGCGGCCCCAAGCGCGGTGCCGGCGTCGCCCGCCGCGGGCTGGACCCAGACCTCGTCATAGGGGCCTTGCTCGGCCAGCCGGGTGTTGGCCACGCAGTTGAGCGCGACGCCGCCGGCCATGGTCAGCCGCGCCGATCCCGTCCGCGCCCGCAGCCAGGTCGCCAGCTCTACGAGCACCTCTTCCAGCCGTGCCTGGACGCTGGCCGCGAGATCGGCGTGATCTTGCGTCCAGTTCTCGTTCGGCGCCCGTGCCTTGGCCAGCGCCCCCCAGTCGATCTGGTCGGTCGTGAACCCGCCGTCGCCGGTCGCCCGGACGTGCTCGCGCACGGAGTCGAGGAAGCGCGGCCGCCCGTAGGCCGCCAGCGCCATCACCTTGTACTCGTCGCTGGAGCGCAGAAAGCCCAGGTGCTCGGTCAGCTCCTCGTACATCAGGCCGAGCGAGTGCGGCAGCCGCTGCGCCGCCAGCTGCGTCAAGACGCCGGCCGTGTACGTGCCGGACAGGTGGGAGTGCGCCTCGCCGCGCCCGTCCAGCACCAGGACGTCCCCTTCCCCGGCGAAGGGCGCGGCGAGCCCGGCGGAGGCGGCGTGCGCGACGTGGTGCGGCACGTATTCGAAGTGGGCGGCGTCGATCCCGGGCAGCGCCGTCGCGAGGAAGCGGGGAGCCCGCTGGGCGTAGATCGTGCGCAGCTGCTCCCACCGCTCGTCGGTGCCGACGAGACCCTGCAAGATCATGGATGGGTCGTATGAGTAGGCGACGACGTCGAGGTCGGACGGGGTGAGACCGGCTTCGTCCAGGCACCAGCGCGCCGCCTGCTCGGGCAGCTCCCACGCGGCGAAGGGGACCGGCCGCTTGCCGTGCTTGCGGCGGCTGAACCGCTCCTCTTCCGCTGCGGCCACCACCCGCCCGTCGACGACGAGCGCGGCGGCCGGGTCGTGAAAGATCGCGTTGATGCCGAGTACGCGCATGCCAAATCTCCGTCCGAGAAAGGGAAAGCCTCAATAAAAACGGCAGGAAATTTCCCGCGTCCGGAGATCACCTACGTCCCAGGGATCTCACCTATACGTAATTCGGGTTACCGAGAGAAGCGATCTCAAACCGCTTCTCCGCATCCCGCCGAGCCGAGATGGACCCGCATTGCTGAGACGGCCGCGACGGAATGAGCGGAGAAGGTGGCGACATCGCCTGTCCACAGGCGGGTATGGGGCGGCGCATGCGCTATACGGTGGTAGTGATCACGCACGACCGGCGGCGGCCGCTCCTTCGTACCCTGGCCACGCTGTGTGACCTCCCGCGGCCTCCCCACGTCATCGTGGTGGACAACGCTTCGGCCGACGACACCGCCGCGGCGGCCGCCGCGGACTTCCCCGGCATCGTCGTGCTGCGCGCACGGCACAACCTGGGCGCGGTCGCCCGTAACGTGGCGGTCGACCACGTACAGACGCCATACGTCGCCTTCTGTGACGATGACACCTGGTGGGCGCCGGGCGCCTTGGAGCGCGCCGCCGATCTGCTCGACGCCCATCCGCGCCTCGCCGTCGTGACGGGACGGATCGTCCAGGAGCCCGGCGGCCGGGAGGATCCCATCGTCGGCGAGTTGCGCTCGTCGCCGGTGCCGCGGCCGGACTGGCTGGACCGGCCCGCGCTGGGCTCGTTCCTCGCCGGGGCCTCCATGGTCAGGGTGGGGGCGTTCCGCGCCGCCGGCGGCTTTTCTCAGCGGCTGTGGCTGGGCGGGGAGGAAGAGCTGCTGAGCGCGGACCTGATGAGCCTGGGCTGGCATCTGTGCTTCGCCGAAGAGGTCACCGTGCACCACGAGCCCTCTCCAGTGCGCGACCCGCATCTGCGCCGGCGCCATGGCATCCGCAACGCCTTGTGGTTCACGTGGCTGCGCCGGCCGGCCCGCAGCGCCGTCCGCCGCACCGGATGGCTACTGCGCACGGTCCCCCGGGACCGGATCTCCGCGTTGGCCGTCGCCGAGGCCGTCGCCGGGCTGCCATGGGTGTTGCGGCACCGGGCGGTGGTGCCGCGGGACGTCGAGGAGCGGCTGCGCGTGCTCGAGCACAGCAACCGGAGATCCCGCGACTACGTCAGCTGAGGACTCGCGACTTAAAGGACTTTCGACGTGGACGAACCCAGGGTCACGACCGTCATCGCCACCCGCGACCGCGCTCCCGAGCTGAGCCGCACGCTGCCGCGCCAGCAGGCACCGGTCATCGTGGTCGACAACGCGTCCACCGACGAAACCCCTCAGGTGGCGCGGGCGGCCGGCGCACGGGTCATCGAACTGCCGTACAACGCGGGTGCGGCCGCCCGCAATGTGGGCGCCATGGCGGCGGCCACACCGTACGTCGCCTTCGCCGACGACGACTCGTGGTGGGAGCCGGGCGCGCTCGGCCGCGCCGCCGCGATCCTCGACGCCCACCCCCGTACGGCGGTGCTCGCGGCCCGGGTACTCGTGGGGGACACCGGACGGCTCGATCCCGTGTCGGCGGACATGGCACGCGCGCCGCTCGGCAGTCCCGGCGACCTGCCCGGGCCCGCCATCCTCGGGTTCCTGGCCTGTTCGGTGGTCGTGCGGCGGCAGGCGTTCCTGGACGTGGGCGGCTTTTCCGAGGAGCTGCACTTCGGCGGCGAGGAGGAACTGCTCGCGCTCGACCTGGCCGCCGCGTCCTGGGGCCTGGCTTATGTGCCCGAGCTCGTGATCCGGCACCACCCGTCCGACCTGGCCCGCGAGCCGGTCGGGCGGCGGCGGCGCGAGGTGCGCAACCAGCTGCTCACGGCCTGGCTGCGGCGGCCGCTGCCCGTACTCGGCCGGGCGGCGCTCGCCTCGCTCGCCACCGCGGACGGCCGCGCCGGCGTGGTAGACGCGGTGCGCCGGCTGCCCGCGCTGGCCCGGGCCCGCCGCCGGCTGCCGGACGACGTCGAGGCCGCCGTGCGTACCTTGGCCGGGCCGGGCCGTTTCACCGGCGCCGAGGGGGTAGGCGAACAGTGAGGGGAACGGGTCGCCGGCACGTCGAGCCATGAAGATCGACCCGTGAAGGGGGAACCGTCACCAGGTTTTCGGCAGGCCATCGAAGGTCATCAAGGACCCGGCCGGATCAGGTCCGCTCCGGCCGGTGAGACGTCTAGGAATCGTTCCCTCGACATGGTTCCATGACCGGCAACAAATGAAGAACCTGACATCAGGTGAATAACCCTGTATCAGGCGCCTGGGGCGGAGGCATCGATGGCTATTGCTCGTCTTGGCTCGTTGGCACGCGTCGCGGCTCCGGTCGTCATGCCGGTCGTACTGCTGGCCGGCTGCGGAGCATCCGCCCCCGACGAGCCGAACGCGGACCAGGTCGGAAGCGTGTTGCTGGATCAGATCTCCAAGGTGACCTTCGCGACGAGGACCATAGACACCAAGGTCACCGATGACCTCTTCGACAAGTACGTCCCGTGCGCCGACGGCAAGGTAAAGATCACCTATTCGATCTCGGGAAAGCCGACGACCTACGCCGCCACCGGTTCGGTGCCGGCCAACACCGAGACCAGGAGAACGGCGACGCCCAAGCAGATCATCGATGACTTGACCCGCTACGTGCCGGAGGTCGGCAACTTCACCGTCGCTGAACGCTCGGCCGACGGCGCCACCGTGAAACTCGTCGACGCGCCCACGCGCACCCGGCTGACCCTGCACGCACCTGCGACGGACCGGCTGGTCGTCTCGGGTGAGACCGACTGCCTGCGGCCCGGCAACCTGAATCGGTGGCCCACGGGGCCCTCCACCCCGCGTTGACCCAGGCCGCCGAGGTCATCCCGGCGAGGCGGCGTCCCGCTTTACTCGTCCACGGCCGCGAACGATGATCGTGCTGGGGCGGAAGAGGCCGCTGAGCCATAGGGCCGGGAGGGAAAGGCGTTCGTCATGGGCGAGCCGCGGGGCGAGGGAACGCCGGACGCGGCCGGCACCCGGGCTCGGCCCGACAGGCGGCAGGTGCTGCGCACGCTCGGCGGTCTCGGCGGCCTCGCCGTCGCCACGCCGCTGCTCAGCCGGGCCGCGCCGGCGCTGGTGATCAGTCCGGACGTGCTGGGGGCCCCGCGGCCGGAGCAGCTGCACCTTCAGTTCGGGGCCGCGGCCGCGCACGACGTGACCGTGTCCTGGGCCGCGCAGCGGCGGGTCGACCGTCCGGTGGTGCGACTCGGCCGGCCCGGTCAGGGGCTCGGCACGCAACTTGCCGCGGAGGAACGGGTCTATACCGAGGCGCTCACCGGCGAGATGGTGTTCACCTATCACGCCGCGCTGCCCAGGCTAAGCGCCGACACCCGTTACGACTACGAAGTGACGCACCGGGGGGCGGCCGCGCCGCTGGGCGGTTCGTTCCGTACGGCGCCCGCCGGTCGGGACACCGGGTTCCGGTTCACCAGTTTCGGCGACCAGGCCATTCCGGCGAAGGTGGGCCGGGGCGTTGGTCCGGCCACCCCGAACGCCGGCTACGTCGTCGACGCCGTTGACCGCCTCGACCCGCTGTTCCATCTGCTCAACGGGGATCTGTGCTACGCCAACGTCAGCGATGCCCCGGTGCGGACGTGGCGGGCGTTCTTCGCCAACAACCAGCGCTCGGCCCGCGACCGCCCGTGGATGCCGTGTCTCGGCAACCACGAGAACGAGGTCGGCAACGGCCCGGAGGGCCACCTCGCCTACCGGACCCGATTCGCCCTGCCGGCCAACGGGTCGAGCCAGTTCGCCGGGAACTGGTACGCGTTCACGGCCGGGCCGATCAAGGTGATCTCCATCAACAACGACGACGTGTGCCTGCACGACGGCGGGTTCAGCTTCCATCGCCGCGACAACGTCCCCGGCTACCGGGCGAAGTCGTACGATCCGTACATCCGCGGCTACAGCCATGGCCGGCAGAAGCGGTGGCTGGAGCGGACGCTGCGCGGCGCGAGCGCGGATCCGGACATCGACTGGATCGTCGTCTGCATGCATCAGCCGGCCATGTCGTCAGCGCACTTCAACGGCGGCGACCTCGGCGTCCGCCAAGAGTTCCTGCCGCTGTTCGACGCGTACGGGGTGGACCTCGTGGTGGCCGGTCACGAGCACCACTTCGAACGGACCTTCCCGGTCAAGGGGGTGCTGCCGGGCAGTTCGCTGCTCACGCCGGCGCCGCGGGACACGACGGACGCCGCCGTCATCGACGCGACGAAGGGCGCCGTCCACATGATCGTCGGTGGCGGCGGGCACCCGGTCACGACGCCGCCGGCGGCCTTCGACACCCCGCACAACGGCGTGGTGGTCTACGACGTCGGCCGCGGCGA
>CALAED010000297.1 GCA_937891035.1 uncultured Thermomonosporaceae bacterium
GTCGCCGCCGCTCCGCCGCCTGCGGGCCGCGCTCAGCGTACGAGTGCCGCTTCCCCGGCGGTTGGTCGCCCGCCGGTTGATCCGGCGGTTGCTTCCCCGGCGGTTGGCTCCGCACCGGTCGGCTACTCGCCGGGCCGCCGGCCGATGAGCCGCAGGTCGTCGCGCTTGATCAGCCCGGTGGTGAGGGCGTACTCGGCGAGCGCGCTCAGCGCGTTCCACCCTTGCATGTTGGGGACGCCGGCGTTGGTGAGCCGGGTGCGGATGTATTCGACCCGCTTCACCAAGGTCGTACGCGGCCAGCCGAGACGGGCCGCCGCCGCGGCGTACGACTTCGGGCTCGGGTCATATCGCCGGCCCTCGTACAGGTACCCGGCGAACAGGGCCACCAGGGCACGCCGGTCCGCGTCGTTGAGCATGACGTTCTGGCCGGCCAGCGTGGGCAGCCCCGATTCGGCCTCGGGCGCCCCGGTCGCCGGCTCCTCGCCGCCCGGCAGCGGCCCCTCGAAGACGAGTTCGTGCGTCGTCCGCGTGCCGTCCACGATCACCCGCACCCGGCCCTCGATGGGGTCGCGCCGGCCCGGTGCCAGGACATGCCGCAGCCCGAACCGGTCGACCAACGCGAGTTGCCGGATGCCGCTGCGGTTCGCCACGAACCAGACCTCGCCGACCCGCCGCACCTCACCGGCCAGGCGAGAGATCGCCATGTCGTGGGGATCGAGGCAGATCGTGCAGGTCGCGGCCCTGCCGAAGGTCAAAGACTCGCCCGCGGCCAGGTGCCGTCTCGCCCCTTTCGCCACGACCGTCAGGCCTGTGTCGTCATTCATCGATTTTCAGCCCTTCACGGTCATCTCTCAGAAGACATTTTTGGGAAGGGCGTGCCATGCCGCCACCGTTTCCTCGGCAATAGAGTTGACTCTCTCCTTACCCGTCTCCCGAGGTAGATCATGAGCGGACTACGCCGGCTAGCCCGGCCGCGCCTCCCGTCCAGCCCGGCGAGCCGGGCCGGCAGCGCGATGCTTTCGATGGTCGTGCTGGCGACCGTGCTCGCCGTCGGGGCCGGCGTCGGCTACTCGGTGTCCCGGCCGCTGCTTGGCGACGGTTCCGCCGCCTTGACGCGCGGGCACACGATCGTCCGCGTCAACGGCGCCACCGGGCAGGCCGATGCCGAGTCCGGGCCGGTCGCCACGGGCACCGAGCGGGTGCGGACCGTACGGCTGCCGGACGGCCGGATCGTGGCCATCAACGAGCAGACCGGTCACGTCACCCTGATCGACGGCGCCACCATGGAGTCCTCCCGTCCAATGGCGAGCGGCGGGCGGCCGCCGGCGAAGGGGCTCGAGGCGATCGCCACGAAGTCCGGCGGCTATCTCGTCAACGCGGGGAATGGCACCGTCCAGCAGCTTCCGCCGCCGGGCCGTTCGACACCGCCGTCCCTCGTTCCGGTTCGAGGGGGTATCCGCGCCGCCGTCCCCGACGGTGACTCGTTGTGGATCCTGACGGAAGGCGACGAGATCGTCGAGATGAGCGCCGGGCGCGAGGTGCGCCGGTTCGGGCTCGGCAAGGCGCTGGGCGGGATCACCGTCGCCGACGGCCATCCGGTGGCCGTGACGCGGATGGGCAAGGTGTACGTCGTGGACTCCGATCGGCCGAACCTCATCGGCGCGCTCGGACTCGCCGGCGACAGGGTCGTGTTGGGCTCGTGGCGGGGGGCGGGCCGCCATGTCCTGGCCGTGGACAACGCCACCCATCGGTTCGCCGCCCTCGATCCGCGCACCAGACGCGTCGTCCGGCAGTCGCTCTCTGTCCCGTACGCCACCCTGCTGGGGGCGCCGGTGATGCTCGGCACGTACGCCTACGTGCCGGACTACACGGGCTCGCGCCTGTGGCGGGTCAATGTCGCCACCGGCACGGTCGATCGGCACCTGCGCGTCCCCAAGGGAAACGGTCGCGACTTCGACCTTCAGGTGAGCGGGGGCCATGTCTGGGCCAACAACCAGTACGACCCGTACGCCCTGATCGTCGACGCCGACGGGCGCGACCACCGGGCCGACAAGGCGCCCGGTCCACAACAGCGCGGCCCCGCCAGGACGGGCGGCCCGGCACATCCCGGGCTCGGACCGCGTCCCGGCATCCCGCAGGCGCCGGGCCGGTCGGACGGGCCGCCGCGACGCGACTCGGTACGGCCCGGACAGGTGCCCTCCGCGCTCGGGCTGCCGCACGAGGACGCCTGCCGGCTCATCAAGAAGGCCGGGTTCCGCTGCCGGCCGCAGACCGATCCCACCGGAGCGATCGACCCCGACCAGGTCGGCGTCGTCGTGAGCCAAGACCCGCCCGGCGGCACGGCTGCACCCGGTACGACCGTCACCATCACCTATCCGGACACCTTCACCATGCCGGACGTACGCGGCCAGTCGCAGGGCGAAGCATGCGGGCGGCTCAGGAAGTACACGTTGCGCTGTCAGGCGGCCCCCGGCCTGGCCGCCTCGGGCGCACACCAGCCGGGCGAGGTGTACGACCAGCGGCCGGGGGCGGGGACGATCGCGAGCGAAGGCGACACGGCGCGCCTGCTCTACTACGCCGGGAACGGCGAGGTCGGCCGGTATGTCGGCAGGAACGTCGACGAGGCGTGCGCTCAGGTGGAGACCGACGGCTTCCAATGCGTGCCTCAGGAGGGCCGGACCGCCGCCGGCACAGGGCAGCAGCCGCGCACGGTCTACCAGCAGGATCCGCCGCGGAGCACGCGCCAGGACATCAAGCGGCCGGTCACGCTCACGTTCTACAGCGACTCCAACACCGTGCCCGACGTCCGGAACCGGGAGCGGCTCGAGGCCTGCGCGGTGTTGGCGCAGGCGGGATTCACCTGCGCCGACCACCATGAGATCGCGCGGAACTACCAGGTCGTCAACCGCCAGGACGGCGTCGGCGGCCGGCAGCCGCTCGGCACCCCCGTGAACATCTACTGGTCTCGGTGGCAGCCGGTGACCTTCTCCATCACCGAAGGCCCCACCAACGTGTGGACGCTGCACGAGGGCGCCGGCACCCGCACCGTGGGCGCCGCCTATCCGCCGAGCGCGGACATCCCCGGCGCGCGGATGGTGAACGGCTTCGTGTGCACGGCCGGCAACCGTCGCTGCCGGGGCTTGGACGAAAACCGCCTCTACACCCACAGCAGCGACCCTCCGCTGGGGGTGGAGCGACCGCGCTGGCGCGGCCCGACGCCGACGGCCGTGTTCATGGATTGCGGCCTCGTCCAAGGCGCGGGCGCCAGGCCCATCTATCGGGTGTGGAAGGACGTCGACGGCTGGCCGACCAGCGGCCGCGGGTACCGCGCGGAAGGCATCACCGACAATCCCTCCGTGGGCGGCTGGGAAGACAGCGAGCATCTCGGCTGCGTCTGGTAGCCGACCGGTGCGGGCCCAACGGCGGTGGGGCGCGAGCGCGGAAAGCCGGCGTCCCGGCGTCCCGGCGTCCCGGCGTCCCGGCGTCGATGCTGACCGACCATGGCCATCCGTGGTCTGTGGTGCGGCGATGACCCGCGATGACGCGCGCCGCGGGTCGTCGCCCTATCCCCTGATGTGCCCGGCATGCGACGATCGCGGCGAGCCGGTCGGTCGGCGGACCGGAGCCTGGAGGTACGGGGGATGCGGGGATCCGTCGTCGTGCTGACGATGCTCATCGCGATGGTGCTGTCCGCGGATGGCTGTGCGCTGCTGCTGCTGGACGTCCGGGCGGGGGACGCGGGCGCGCCGCGAGGCGGGGCCACCGCCGATGACCGCGGCGGCAAAAGCCCGGAGCAGGTCGCGATCGACTACTTCGCCGGCTGGGAGCGCGGCGACTTATCCGGCATGGAGCGGCTGGTCGCCGATCCGCCGGATGATTTCGTGCGGCGGCACGAGGACTTCGCCACGGCGCTGCGGGAGTCGTCGGTACGCTTCGCGCCCGGCCGCGTGGTGCGGCGGGCCAACTCGGCCCACGTCGATTTCACCGTGACGCGCGAGCTCACCGGCGTCGGCACCTGGTCGTACGGCTCGACGCTCGAACTCGCGCGGCCGGGGCGCAACTGGCTGGTCGTGTGGTCGCCGGCCACCCTGCACCCCAAGCTGGGGGCCGGCGGATTCGTGAAGCTGACCCGCCGCGGCGGGACTGGCGGGGAGCGGCTTGTCGACCGCACCGGCCGGCCACTGCCCGCCGGCACCACGGCCAGGCCGTACCTCGATGAGCTCGCCAAGCGATTCGTCGAGCCGGGGACCGACCGCCCGGGCTGGGTCATCGAGGCCGCGAACGGGACGCGGAGCGAGCGGCTCAAGACGTTCCCGGGACGCCGCGCGAACCGGACCCGTACGACGTTGGACCGGCGGCTGCAGGCGGCCGCGGACAGGGCCGTCACCGCGATGAGCGAACCGGCCGCGATCGTGGCGGTACGGCCATCGACCGGCGAGATACTCGCGGTGGCCGACCGGCTCGACGCCGGCCGCGCCGCGTTCCTCGGCCGTTATCCCCCGGGTTCGGCGTTCAAGGTCGTCACCGCCGCCGCTCTGCTCGCCGACGGGATGAGCGCGACAACCTCCGTCGACTGCCCCGGCGTCGCGCACGTCGGCGAGCGCACCATCCGCGGGGTGAACCTCGGCCGGACGTCGCTGCGCCGGGCGTTCGCCGACTCATGCAACACGACCTTTGCCCGGCTGGCCGCCGACCGCGTGGGGGCGGACCGGCTCGCGGCGACGGCGCGTGCGTTCGGGTTCGGCGGCCCGCTCGCTCCCGGTGTACCGGCCGCCCGCGGCGAGTTCCCCGTCCCCGATGGCACGACCGAACTCGCGGAGGCCGCCTTCGGGCAGGGCAGGGTGCAGGCCAGCCCGCTCAGCATGGCGCTGGTCGCCGCGGCGGCGGCGAACGGCACCTGGCGCCCACCGCGGCTGGTGGCTGCCCGGCTGATCGCCGAGCGCGGCGACCCGGTGCAGCCCCGGCATGCCATCGCGCACGCGGCGGCGCTCCGCTCGATGATGCGCGCGGTCGTCACGGACGGTACGGCCGCGCGCGCCGGGCTGCCGTCCGGGGTGTCCGGCAAAACCGGCACCGCGGAGTACGGCTCGGCCGACGCCGGGGCGCACGCGTGGTTCATCGACTTCACCGGCGACCTGGCCTTCGCCGCCCTCGTGCCGGGCGGCGGCAGCGGGGCGAACGCCGCGGCGCCGCTCGCTGCCCGCTTCCTGCGCGGCGGCCGCTGACCCACCGGGCCGCGGCGGCCCTGGCCTGCGCGTTTTTGCCGGTCAGGGCGAGGGTAGCGGGAGGGTGTAAGGGTTTTTGACCGCCTATGTGGTCGCTTGTCGGGGCGGGGGATGTCCGCTCGGGGGGAAACATGGCTGAGGGTTCGGCTAAGCACGTGAGGGAAGGCACGCAGGACACGGTCCGTGCTGACGGCGCGCCGGTAAGGCCGGCCTCGGGCGAAGGGCCGGATGTCTACCTCAACGTTCCGACGGTCAAAGTGGACGAGATCGCCTTTGAGCTCGACAACCTCGAAGCGCACGTATCGCTGTCCGCCGCCGTGCTCGACCTGCTCAAACTCACCGTCGGCGCGGACGTGTTCCTCGGCAAGGTCAACCTTGAGATCAAGGGCGTTGAGGCGCAGGCGCTGCTGGAGGTCCGGCTGGACAACGTGGCCGTAATCGTCGACCGCGTCCTGACCACACTCGATCGCAACCCCGAGATCTTGCAGCATATTGGGCGGGGCGTGGAGTCGGCGGCGCGCGGCATCGGAGCGGGCGCCGGTGAAGCGGTTGGCGAGCTCGGCAAGGGCGCCGGCGGGGCCGTCGAAGACGTCGGCAAAGGCGCCGGCCAGGCCGTGGGCGAGCTTGGCAGAGGCGCCGGCGGGGCCGTCGAGGAGGTCGGCAAGGGCGCGGGCGGAGCGGTGGAAGACGTCGGCAAGGGCGCCGGCGGGGCCGTCGAGGGCGTGGGCAAAGGCGCCGGCGAAGCCGTGGAAGGGGTTGGCAAAGGCGCGGGCCGGGCCGTCGAGGACGTCGGCGAGGGCGCGGGCCAGACCGTCCAGGACGTCGGTCAGGAGGCCGGCGGAGCCGTCCGCGGGGTGGGCGAAGCCGTCCGCGGGGTGGGCGAAGCCGCCGGCCAGGCGGCCGAGGGCGCGGGCAAGGCCGCCGAAGGGGCTGGCGGCCGGGATGGTGGCGGCGGCGGCGACGATCAGGAGCCGGACGATGCGCTCCAAAGCGCTCTTCGTGATGCCCAGGAGTCTGTGGCCGGCCTCAAACGGGTGCTCGAACAGATGCAGGGGGGAGGCAAGTGATCATGTCCGGCGAGTATCCGGAGCCATCCCGCCGGAGATCGGCCGACATCCTTTTCACGGCCACCGTGCGGGCCGACGAGCTGCGCTTTCTCACGGCGCCTGAGGAGTCCGTCGAGTTCACCGGCGACGCCGCCGACGCGTCCACCTCCGGCAGCGTCCGGACCAACCTGCCCGACGAGGTCGCGGTGCAGATCACATATCGGGACGTCCACGTCGACTACGCGATCGCCGCGAAGCTGGCCGACGAGGCGACCGACGCTGACCGCGGCCCCTGACCGCTTTACCGGTCCCGAGGTCTGGCCGCATGTGGCCGGCAAGCCTTTTCCGGCCATCCGCATGGCCCGGCCGGTCGTCCCCTTCTGCGAGGCCAACGGGGTTCTGGGGCGGAAGGACTGGCATGCGGAGATCAACGATCACCATTGCGTCGGCCGCGGCGACGGTCGTCACCATAGTGATGACGGCGGCCGTTCCCGGACCGGCCATGGCGCGGACCACCGCCCGGGCGGCGTGCCTACTTGGCGGGGCCGACTTCGACGGGGACACCTGCGGCGATCTCGTGATCGGCGATTCGGCGGCGACGGTGAGCGGCACGACTAACGCGGGGCGGATCAACGTGCTTTACGGGGACGACTCGGGCACCGGGCACAGCGACGTACTGGCCCAGGGCCAGGCCGGCGTCGGAGACACCCCCGAGGCCGGCGATCAGTTCGGCGCGGTCGTGCACGCGATGCGGGTCGACGCCGACCAGTACACCGACCTCGTCGTCGGCGTGCCCCAAGAGTCGGTGGGTTCGGCCGAGGACGCCGGCATCGTCCAGGTGATCTATGGGTCGGCCGACGGGCTCGGCGCCGGTCGTCCCGGCCTCGTGCTTCGGCAGGCCACATTGGGCATCGCCGGAACACCGGAGGCGGGCGACCGGTTCGGCGCCGCCGTCGGCCCCAACGAGACGCGGACCGACGATGGATTGGCCCCGGTCGTCGCGTACGGCGTGCCGGGCGAGGACATCGGCACGACGGCGGACGCCGGTCTTGCCGGTGTGGTCACGTTCGATCCGGAGACGGGCGGAGTCGCCGCCACCGGATCCGTCCACCAGGACAGCCCCGGCATCTCCGGCGACGTGGAGGCCGGCGACCGGTTCGGGCAGGCCGTCGGCGTCTTCCAGGGTCCCGGCGGCTTCAGCTGCCCAGTGTCGGGGACGCGCGGCCTGACGATGGCGGTGGGCGCCCCCGGCGAGGACTTCGGTGGCACGCCGGACCCGGGGATGGTGCACGTCGTACGAGACCTCACCGGCGACACACTGCTCTCGCAGGACACGGCGGGAGTGGACGGCGCGCCCGAGGCCGGCGACCGGTTCGGGGCGGCCCTCGTGCTCGCGTCCGAGTGCGAACACGACGGCCCGTCGCACGTGAAGCTCGTGGTGGGCACGCCCGGCGAGGACGAGGGCACGACCGCCGACTCGGGAATGATCCACTACTTCGGCACCGATGACGACGAGCTTCCGCTACCGCCGCGGTGGAGCGTCCATCAAAACAGCCCAGATGTCGCCGACCAGTCGGAGGCCGGCGACGGGTTCGGCTCCGTCCTCGCGCTCGGCGGACCGTGGCGCGGCGACGACGTGGGAACGGCGATCGTGGTCGGCGTTCCGCGCGAAGACGCCGGCGCCGCGGTCGACGCGGGCGCGGTGCAGATATTTGGAGACAGCCTGGTCGCACCGGGGCCAAGCGATGTGTTCGTCACCCAGGCGCGGGTGGCGGAGCCGGTCGAGGCGGGCGACGGGTTCGGCACGGCCGTCGCCGCCTACCAAGATCATCTGTACGTGGGGGCGCCGGACGACGTGACCCATGGCCAGGGCGTGGTCCACGGGGTCCCGTGGACGGCCGTCGGGACCGGGCTGTCCCTTGCCCCCGGCCGGGACGGCATACCCGACGGCGCTGTTCGCTTCGGCGCGGCCGTGGGCTGATCACCCGACCGATCCGATCGATCGGCTCAAATCTTGGTCAAGGAGACCGTGGCCCTCAGGATGTTTATCTTCAGCGCCGTCAAAGTTTCCTTGGTGGCCTGGACGACCACCTCGTCATCCAGATCCAGCGGCATCGCGTCGATCAAACCGTTGGCCATGGTTTCACATTCCGCCAGCGCCGAAGAATCGTCGCTTTGATCGCGCGCCACCGCGAGGTGGGCGCGCACCTCGGCGAGGACGGTGCCAAAAGACGGCGAGCTTGGCGTGTTCGCGAGCATTTTCAGGCAGCGATCCACGCCGACACCCGCCTGCCGCAGCTTCGACATGACCGTGCTGTCCCGCGCGCCGCTCGCGGCGGCCTTCGCCGCCTCTCCGGCCGCGCGGGCGCGTAGATCCGCGGCGGCGACGATCGCCCACGCGATGGCCGCAGCGGCCAAGACGACCGCGGTCGCGCCGATGAGTGTGATCTGTACGGCGCGGTCGTTCGCCTCGATGCCGGTGAGTATCGAAACCACGGGAGCCCCGAGGCTCGTAAGCACAGCGGCCAGACCCGTGGTTTTGGCCACATTCGTGGTGTCCGCCGTTAACGTATCCCTATCGCTTGACTTATTAATAAGCCACATTTCACGCGCCTCCTCGCCGGGGAACGGGATAACACCATGGTGACATGATCCCCAATGAAGGAACAATTTCACCGGCCGACCGAATGCGGCAAGCATGGAGAATTGCCGCCTACACCCCGTATAGCCAGTCGAGGTACCGATAATCCTGCGGCACGCGGGTGGTGAACAGTTCGTTGCGGATCAGCCGGGCAACGCCGTCGACGTGCCAGATCTCTCCCCAAAGGCGCGCGGCGTTCTGGACTCGTGCGACCCGCGGGGCCCGGACGCGCTCGGTGGCCGCCAGCGCCGCCGGCCAGTCCACCCGTCCCCCGCCGGCGGCGTGCCTCGCCGCCTGCGCCGCGAGGACATGCGCGTCCTCGATGGCCTGACAGGCGCCCTGGGCCAGGTACTGCAACATCGGATGGGCCGCGTCGCCGAGGAGGATCAACCGGCCGCCGGTCATGCGGTCGATCGGCTCCCTGTCGTACATCGGCCAGCGCCGATCCCGCCACATGGACACCAGCGACTTGGTGATGTGATCGCAGGAGTCGGCGAACGCGGCGTCCAGCTCATCGGGCGTGCCCCACTCCGGCTCGCCGCGCGCGAAGGCCGGGCTGCGGAAGACCGCCACCTGGTTGAGAACCTCGCCACGGCGCAGGGCGTACTGCACGAAGTGCCGTCCCGGCCCGATCCAGATCACCATGGCGTCCGCCTCGACATCAGCGGCCGCCGCGTCTAGCGGCAGCGTGCCCCGGTAGGCGACATATCCGGAATTGACCGGCTCGTCGTCCACGACGGCGCGGCGCAACGTCGAGTTCAGCCCGTCCACGCCGAGCGCCACGGCACCGCGGCAGATCGTCCCGTCGGCGCCGTGCACCACGACACCGTCCCCGGTCGTTTCCACCCGCAGGACGTGCCGGTTCGTCTCCAGCAGGACGCCGCTGTCGCGGCAGGCCTCCAGCAAGATCCGGTGCAGGTCGGTGCGGTGCGCCACCACGTACGGGCCCCGATAGCGCCGCTCGAAGTCACCCCGGACGTCCATGTGGGTGAGCTCGTCACCGGTGAGCGCGTCCCGCAGGACCAGCCGCCGCGGGAGCACTCCGGTCGCCACGACCTCATCCAGCAGGCCCCACTCGCGCAGCACGCGGGTCGCGTTCGGCGCGAGCTGAAGGCCGGCGCCGACCTCGCCGAACTCGGCGGCCTGTTCGAGCACCCGCACCTGGTGGCGGGCCCGCCGCAACGCGAAGGCGGCGGCCAGGCCGCCGATGCCGCCGCCGACCACCAGGACGTCCGTCGCGTCATCGGACATCGCGGCTGCTCTCCCGCCACGCCACATCCATCGGCGCCAACGCCGTAGACGCCACTCCCATAGGCGTCGCTGCCACCTGCGTCACAGCCAGCGGCCGAGCTCGGGCACTGCCGGGGCGGCGGAGCCCGGGTGTTGCTTCGCCGGGGCGCGGACG
Source organism: uncultured Thermomonosporaceae bacterium (assembly GCA_937891035.1). Taxonomy (GTDB): domain Bacteria; phylum Actinomycetota; class Actinomycetes; order Streptosporangiales; family Streptosporangiaceae; genus CALAED01. The sequence continues at coordinate 10,318 of CALAED010000297.1, forward strand.
CGGCCGGTGGCCGGCGGCTGCCCGTCGATGTCCACCCGCCACCGCCGGGTCCGGTCCGTGGGCTCCACCAGCAGCGCGGGCGGCTGACCTCTGCGCTGCAAGGTCGTCGTGATGTCGTCGATCAGCTCGTCCAGCATGGCCGCAGGGAACCGGTCGAACGAGACCCCGCCGTCCAGGTCGACCGCGTGCACCCACACCTCCCGGCAGCGCATCCACGGGACCTCGGTGGCCGGGACGGTACGGCCCTGGGCGGTGACGACCTCGGCCGACCAGGCCCGCTCGGGCAGCGAGTCGATGGCCTGCCGCAGCTCAGCGGCCGAGGTGATGACCAGATCCCGGAGCGCGGACGGGGCGAGCGCGGCGCCTTCGGCGATCTCCCGGTCCCGCGCGGCGGCGTCCTTGTACATCGGCGTCTCCTCGCCCGTACGCGCCCAGTGCAGCAGCCGCATGAGGGCATGGGCGTTGTGGCCGACGTGCGCGAGAAGATGCCGCCGCGTCCAGCCGGGCAGCAGGCTGGGCGCGTCAAGCGCGGCGTCGGACAGCGCGGCGAGTTCGCGGCCGAACACTTCGGTGCCCTCGGCGAGCCACTCAAGACGGCGATCGTTCACCGCGCGTCCTCGGCGGCGGCGCCGGGCACCGGCTCGATGGACACGCGATCTTGATGCAGGCTCTCGAAGATCGGGGTGTCGCTGAAGCGGAACAGGTCGAGGCCGCCGCCGGCATCGGCGGCCAGCCGCACCGCCGTCCAGGACGGGACCACGAACATGTCGCCGCGCCCCACCCGGTGTTCCGCGCCGTTCAAGCCGACCGAGCCGGCGCCGTCGAAGACCTGCCAGACCGCCGATCCGACCTCACGACGCGGCGCGGTCGCGGCCCCGGCGCGCAGCCGGTGGAACTCCGCGCGCATCGTCGGCATGACATCGCCGCCGGTCGTCGGGTTGGTGAAGCGAACGGCGGCGTGCCCGGGCTCGGTCGTCGCCGCGTACCCCTCCTCCTCGAGCGCGAGTTGCTCGGCGAGGGCGCGGTCGGTGTGCTCCCACCGGTAGGCGGCGATCGGCGCGCTGACGTGCGGGCCCGGACGCACCAGCGGCCGCAGCCCCGGATGGCCCCACAGCCGTTCCGACCGCGAAACCCGCGGCGTCTGTTTACTTGTCAGCTCCTCGGACCCGAACTCAAAGAACCCGGTGTCGGTACCGCGCACGAACGGGATGTCGAGGCCGTCGATCCAGGCCATCGGTTCCGCCGTGACGTTTTGGTGGCCGTGGAACCGCCACCCCGGCGTGAGCAGGAAATCACCGCGCCGCATGGCGACGGGGTCGCCGTCGACGACGGTCCATACGCCCTCGCCCTCGACCACGAAGCGGAAGGCGTGCTGGGTGTGCCGGTGCTCGGGCGCGACCTCGTGTGGGCCGAGGTATTGGACGGCGGCCCACAGCGTCGGGGTGGCGTACGGCCGGCCGCCCAGGCCGGGGTTGGCCAGCGCGATCGCCCGGCGCTCGCCGCCGCGCCCCACCGGAACCAGTTCGCCGGAGCGCTCCGCCAGCGGGTAAAGCGTCGACCACCGCCACACGTGCGGTCTCGCGTCCGGCGCCGGCTGGGTGGGCATCAGGTCCTCACGCTGCGTCCACAGCGGTACGAGGTGTGCGGCGCCGAAGTCGGCGTAGAGCCGCTCCAGCTCGGCGGGCTCGATATCGGCGCCCTGGGCGCGGCGGCCATCGGTCGTGGTCATAACCCACACACTAAAAAGCCGTTCCACATGGAGGAATAAGATTCTGCTGTGAAGAACAAGCCGCCGTACTCGCTTGAGTCGGTCGACAATGCGCTGCGGCTCCTCCAGCTGCTGCGCGACCAGGGGCGGCTGCGCGTCGCCGACGCCGCGGCCGAGCTCGGGACCGCGCGGTCCACCGCGCACCGGCTGCTGGCCATGCTGGTCTATCGCGACTTCGCCACCCAGGACGAACAACACGGCTACCTGCCGGGGCCGGCGCTGTCAGCGCCGCCCGTCCGGGACCGGCCGCTGCAGGAGCTGCGCCGGGCGCTGCTGCCGCACCTGGAGGCCCTGTGCGAACGGGTCGGCGAGACGGTGAACCTGATGGTGCGGGTCGGCACCCAGACCCGCTTCCTGGCCAGCGTGGAGTCAACGCAGATCCTCCGCGTCGGCGACCGGGCCGGCACCGTGCTGCCCGCGACCAGGACCTCCGGCGGCAAGGCCCTGCTCGCCACCCTCAGCCGCGCCGAACTCGCCGAGCTGTATCTGCCGAGCGGTGACGACGGGGGCCATCACGGCCACGACCCGGACGAGGCCGCGATGTCCCCCGCCGAGTTCGAGCGGCTGTGCCGGGCGCTGGAGACGGTACGGCGCCGCGGCTACGGCCTGAACCTCGAAGAGACCGAGACCGGCGTGAAGGCCATCGGCCGCTGCGTGCACGACGAGTCGGGACGGGCGCTCGGCGCGATCACCATCGCCGTCCCCTCGGCGCGGTTCAGCCGCGACAAGATCGCGCCCTTCGCCCGCGAACTCGCACTCACCGCCGAGCGCGCGGCACCGGACCTCGCCCGCCTGCCCGCACGCTAGGGCCAGTTCGCGTTCGCCACGACGACTTGCGCTCCGGCCGCCACCGGCCGAGCTTTTCCGGCCCCCGCGATGGCACCATTGCCGTAAGTTACGTACGTGACCGTACCGGGGGCGGTTACCTTTCTACCCGTCATGATGCGAAGGGCCCGACCTTGTCATGGGTCAGTTCAAAAAAGTCACACCCGACGAGCTCAGCCCGATGGCAGTGGTGGCGCAGTCGCTCGATAACCAATGGGTTCCCCCCGGCCTGCTCCGCCGCATGCTCGAGGACGGGCTCGAGCTCAACGACGTGCGGGCCCAGTTGCGCCAGGAGGTCCGCGCGGAATACATCCGAGCGCTGGTCAACAGTCCGCAGGTCATCGTCAACCGCGCCTTTTTCTACAACAACCCGTTGGTCTTCGAGGACTTCGTGCCGGGCACGCCGGATCGGGACGCCTTCTTGGCGCTGCTCAACTCCGGAGCCCTCGTCCAGCTGCTGTTGACCGAGCAAACCCCTGTGGATCCGCCGGCCTTCCTCGAGAACCAGGCCACGCCCAACTACACCCTGCTTGAGCACGGCTGGCAGGCGTGGACGGCGGCCGCCGAAGAGTCGCACGTGCACAGCCTGCGTTTCTCGTGGACCGATGACCGCGCCAACCAAGACCAGGTCCGCCATCGCTTCGCCACGAGGTTCACCAACCAGGCCTTGACCTTGGTGAACCTCGATGCGGCACGCCTCGCCATCGATCTCGGCACCGACCTGGACACCGCGCTGCGGATCAAAAACCGCCTCTCGGACGTCACCGCACGTTGCGCCGACTACGCCGCGCGCAACGAGTTCGCCACCCGCGAGCGGCTGTACAAAGAGTTCGTCACCGCCGAGGGCACCGCTCCCGCGCTGGGCCGCTACGACCGGGGACGGGCCTTCTGCGCCGAGGTGAAGCAGCTCATCGACCTCGCCTACAGCGTCAATTCCGCGACCGGCCTGAAGACGCTGGCGCTGACGCCGAGTCAGGCGTTGCACCGCTCGGCCCTGCAGGAGTGGGAGGCGGTACGGCGCGGCAGCGATCCGGTATCGGCCGCGCAACTCGCGCAACTGCTCCGCGGGACGGCGTTCGACTTCGTCCAGGAGACGCTGTTCCTCGACACTTTTGCGAAGCTGTCGATGCGGGACGTCTGGGACATCCGAAACAGCCACCAGTGGGACGAGTACGTGCGCCGCATGCGCCGGTTGCTGGGCGACCCGCTGGCCATGTTCGACGACCCGTACGCCGGCGCCCCGTCGGTGGTCCGCGCCTACCTCGACCTCCTCGGCGAGACGACACGCATCGCCACGGCGCGCCGCCGCCCGGGCCGGCCCGACCATCGCGCCCGCGAATTCGCCGCGATCATCAGCGTCGAGGTGGCGGGCGCGGTACTCGAGTGCGAGATCGCTCCGGACGGCCTCGCGGTGGCGCTGGCCGCGGCCGTCGCCGCCCCGTTCGTCGCCGAGGCGGCCCGGCTGACCGTACGACTGGGGCTGCGCGCCCGCCGGGACCGCCGGGACCGCAAACAGTTCGCGGGCGCCCTGGACGCGCAGACTCAGATACTCAACGAGTGGGTGGAGTCCGGCGGCAGGTTCTGGGCAGAACTGATCAAGGAGCTGGGGGACATACCCGGGATGGCGGCGGCCGAACGCGCCCTCAAAGAGCAGGTCGCCGCCGTCGAAGGTGAACCCAAGACGGACTTGCGGGACGTACTTTGACCGGCATCGGCACTGACGCCGGCACCGATGACGATGATCGGCGCGCGGACCGGCTTCGCGCCTACGCCGATCTGCGCAAAGATCGACCCGACCTCTTCGCCAACCCGCCGGACAGCGCGTTCACCATCGAACTCGACGCGATGGCGCAAAATACGGTTACGGCCGGCCAGCGGCGGTTGCTGCACGACGCCGGGCTCCCGGCCGATTACGGCGACGTGGGCGTCGTGTACCAGGACGAATACCTCTCCGTCGTGCGAG
>CALAED010000298.1 GCA_937891035.1 uncultured Thermomonosporaceae bacterium
CCCCGGAAGGTCTTGGTCCGCCGTTCGACCACCTGGCGCTGCGCGTCGACGTGGCCGACGACGTCGACCCGGGTGGTGGGGGCGGGGTGTGGCTCGCGGATGTGGGGTTCGGCAGGTTCAGCAACCTGCCGCTGCGGCTGGATGCCGGCGCGGCCGACCAGCACGACGCCGCCGGGGTCTTTCGCATCGTCGAACAGCCGGACGGCGACCTGAATGTCCTGCTGAACGGCGAGCCGCAGTACCGGCTGGACCCGCGCCCGCGGGCGCTCGGCGACTTCGAGGCGACGTGCTGGTGGCACCAGACCTCCCCCAAGTCGCTGTTCACCCGCTCGCTCGTCTGTTCGCTGCTGACCGAGACCGGACGGGTGACCTTGAGCGACCGTACATTCATCCGGACGAGCGGCAGCGAGCGTGAGGAGCACGTGCTGACCGACGACGCGGAGGTTCTCGCCGCCTATCGGACGCATTTCGGCATCACGCTGGACCGGGTCCCGTCCGTTCAATCCGTACGGACCACATGAAACGGGACCCGATGTGGGTGGTGCGGGTCAGGACAGGCCTGGGCGGCAGGACTGGCAGGGACGGTATCCGGCCGCCTCCGCCGCGGCGACCGCGCGGAAGCCGTGCCGGTGCCTTGGCGTGATCCGCCGCGCGTTGTGGCAGGTCGGGAAGCACACGACGCCGGTCGTGTCGCTGCCGATGTAGAAGATGTCCTGCCTGGCGAGTGAGCGGATCTCGTCGAGGTCGACGTTCTCCTCGCGCAGCAGCCTCTCCTTGGCGGCGGAGCCGAACACGTACTCGCCGCCCGAACCGTCCGAACGGGTCACGCGGTGGCACGGGATCAAAATGGGCACCGGGTTGTGCGCCAGGGCCGAGCCGACCGCCCGTACCGCCTTGGGCCGTCCGATCTCCCGCGCGATCCAGGCGTACGGCCGTACCTGGCCCTTGGGGATCGTCCGGGCCGCCCGCAGCACGTCGGCCTGGAAGCCGGTCAGGCCGCGCAGGTCGAACCGCAGGCCGGTCGTCTTGCCCGAGCGCAGGGCCGGCAACAGCCCGGCCGGGGGCCGGTCGGCGGGCAGCAGCGGCCGGGCGAACCGCCGGCGGAAGGAGTCGGCGAAGTCTGCGCGGTCGTCGGCCCCATGGCCTTCGATGTCCTGGTGGTCCGTTATCCGTACGTAGGCGATGCCGTGATCGGTGAAGGCGACGGACAGGTCGCCGATGGGACCGGGCACGCGCACCCAGCGGGCGACGACCTGGTCGAGCAGACCGGCCGGCGCGGCGGTGGCCAGACCCGCCAGCCCGGTGAGCAGCGGATCGTGGTCGGAGTTCGTCGTCATCATCATCGGGCACCTCCGGGTGAGGCGGCGGGAGCGGGCGTGGAGGTCGAAGGCGAGGCCGCGAGCGAGGCCGGGGGCGAGGTCGCGGGCGTCGCGGGCGAGGTCGCGGTGGCGACCGAAGCGGACAGGGTGCGGAGGCGCCGCAATCCGCGCGAGATATGGGACTTGACGGTGCCTTCGGGCATGTCGAGCGCGGCGGCGATCTCGGCGATGGGCAGATCGACGACGTGCCGGAGCACGACGGCCGTCCGCTGGTCCTCGGGCAGTCTGCCCAACAGCTCGGCCAGCTCACCGCCGGTTTCGTGCCGTACGGCCGCGGCTTCCACGCCTTCGCGGGGATCGACCGGGTCGGGCGCCTCATCGAGCGGCGCCGGCGGCGGCTTGCGGGCATCGGTGCGCCTGCTGTTACGCCACACGTTCAGCAGGATCTTGACGAGCCAGGCGCGCGGCCGGAGGTCGGCGATGCGCTCGGCTTCGTAGCCGCACAGCGCGCGATAGGCACGCAAGAACGCCTCCGCCGTCAGGTCTTCGGCGTCCGCCCACCGCCCGCACAGCCGCAGCGCGGCAGTGAACATCAACCCCTGGTACGCGCCGAACAGCTCCGCGAACCCCGAGTCGAGATCGTCGCACAAGGCTCGTACGACGGGGTCAGCGACAGGGTCGACGAGAGGATCGACGCCAGGGTCGGCGAGAGGGTCGGCGTGGAGGCGGGCGGCTGCGCCCGGCAGCGGCGGGCCGCCGGCTCGGCCCTTGTTTTCCCTCATGGCCATATCAACCCCGGCCGGCCGTCGCCGGTTGCGTTCGTGCGATCGTCGGCCTTCTTCTTCCGTTTCCTTCGATCGTTCCCGGACATCGAGCGGCCCGCGCGCCGCAGCCGTTATCGTCTGAATACTCAGCTGAGTACACGGGTACTCGGGTGCTCGATATGTGTTCCGGGCCCGGCGAGAGGGGGCGTGCGTGGAGGCGCTGCGGCCCGGCGATCCGGAACGTATAGGAGGCTACCTGCTGCAGGCCAGGCTGGGTGCGGGCGGCATGGGCCAGGTCTTTCTCGCCCGCTCGCCGGGGGGCATGCCGGTGGCGCTCAAGGTCGTCCATCCGAATCTGGCGGGCGACCGCGGCTTCCGCGCGCGGGTCCGCCGGGAGGTCGAGGCCGCCAGGTCGGTCAGCGGCGCGTTCACCGCGCCCGTGGTGGACGCGGATCCCGACGTACGGCTGCCGTGGCTGGCCACCGCGTTCCTGCCGGGTCTTTCGCTGCAGGACGCCGTTTTGACCCACGGGCCGTTCCCGCCGCCGGCCGCCTTCGCACTCGGGGCGGGGCTGGCCGAAGCGCTCGACTCGATCCATAGCGCCGGGGTCGTGCACCGCGATCTGAAGCCGTCCAACGTCATGCTCGGCCCGGACGGGCCCCGGGTCATCGACTTCGGCATCGCGTACGCGGCGGAGGCGACCGTCGTCACCCAGGCCGGGCACGCCATCGGCTCGCCGGGCTTCCTCTCACCGGAACAGGCGCGGGGCGGCGACACCGGCCCGGCAAGCGACGTCTTCTCTTTCGGCGCCGTGCTGTGCTACGCGGCGACGGCGGACGGCCCGTTCGGCCGCGCGACCGTGCCCGTGCTGCTCTACCGCGTCGTCCACGAGCCGCCCCGGCTGGACGGCGTCGGCGACCCCGAACTGCGCGCGCTCATCGCCGCCTGCCTGAACAAGGACCCCGAACACCGGCCGGCCGCCGGGGACCTGTTGCGGTGGCTCGCCGACCGGACGCCGCGTACCGACGTGCTGCAGGGCACCGCCTGGCTCCCGCCGCCCGTCACGGCCGACATCGCCCGGCGCGGCCGGCAGGCCCCGCCGCCGCCCTCGCCGCCCTCGTCGCCCGCGGCGCCGGGCCTTGGGACGCCCGGTGGCGCGGCACCGGGCACCCTCGAAACGCCGCGCGCCGGTACGCCGGGCTCGTACGGAGAAGGGCAAGCGGGCTTCGGCCGGCGCCGCGTTCTCCCACCAGTCCGGCGGTCGCGGGCGGCCTGGTCGTCGTCATGACGCAGAGCTATCAGGTGATCGCCTTCGACGCCGCCACGGGCAGGCGGCGCTGGCGGAACACCTCCGGTGCACTCGCGAGCGGCGGCGGCACCGGCACGTTCGGCCCGGCGCCGAAGATCGTCCAGGGGTGCCGTCTACGTCCGCGGCACCGGCGGCGTGCTCCGCGCCCTTGACGCCGTCACCGGCCGGGAACGCTGGACCTTCTCCGTCGGCGACAAGGCGGGCGCCGCCACCATCTCGAACGGTTTGCTGTTCGTGCACGACGACAAGGGCACGCTTTTCGCCCTCGACACCGGCGCCGGCAAGGTCCGCTGGACGCAGCGCTTCGACTCCGCCCCCAGCCCCCGGCCGGCCCTTATGAACAACACCCTCTACGCCGGCGCCACCAACGGCGTCTTGGGCTTCGACCCGCCCACCGGCCACATCACCTTCAGGCTCGACAAGTCCGACTTGCCGGGCGGGCTGTGGGTGTACGTCAATGACCTCACCCCTTGGGCCGGCGCCCTCTATTGCTCCATGGGCTCCAAGACCCTTGTCGCCCTCCGCGCCTGACCGGAGGTCGGCCCGAAAAACACAGGGCCCCATCCACCGGATGGGGCCCGCAGCCCGCCCATCGAAACGTGCGGGTCGGTTGCTGTTAGCAAACACCCGAGCACGTATCCCGTCAACCCAGGAGGGTGGGAGACACACAGGGACACACCGCGACGAGCGACTGGCGAGCGAGACACGCGAGCTCAAGAACACCGCTTTAACATTCGGTGACGATACCATCACACGGTGCTCACGAACGTTTACGTCGACGGGTTCAACCTCTACTACGGCTGCCTGAAGGACACCCGATACAAGTGGTTGGACCTGGATGCTCTCTGCCGAACCATGCTCCCCGACGACGACATCCACCGCATCCGATATTTTACGGTCCGGGTCACCGACCGCCCCGGCCACCCCGTTCGCCGCCAACCGGCAAGATACCTACCTGCGAGCGCTCGCGACGATCCCTCACCTGGCGATTCACTTCGGTCGCTTTCAGCGGTCCATCGCACGAATGCCGTTGGCCCAACCGGCGCCTGGAGGCCCGAAGATCGTCGAAATGATCAAGACCGAGGAGAAGCGGACGGACGTCAACATAGCCACGCATCTGCTCTGCGACGCGTTCGATCGGGACTGCGAGGCCGCGGTAATGATCAGCAATGACTCCGACCTCGCCGCGCCCATTCACTTACTGCGCAAGAGGTTCGGGATGCGGATCGGGATCATCAATCCGTACAAAAAGGCTCCGTGCAGCCGCGACCTGACATCGGCTCGGCCGATGTTCATCAAGCACATCAGGGCGCGGGTGCTGCGCGACTCACAGTTCCCGGACAAGCTCGAAGACCGGCAAGGCGTGATCACACGGCCGGCCGCCTGGTGAGACGCAGGGCCTCCCCCGCTGGCAGGGCGGTTCGGTCGCTGTCGATAAGACGAAGCCGTCAACCGGTGCGGAGACCTTACATCCCGTGAGAATCGACGCTTCACGCGGCCTTTTCAGCGGTGCAGCGCGCGTTCGAGCGCGGAGAAGCGGATGCGTTCCTGTTCCAGGCGTACGGCTTCGCCCAGCCTGTTCTCGATCAGGTCGTGGTAAAGCTCGCGCTCCTGCGTGGTAAGCCGATCGAGGTGGACGTTCTTCGGGTCATGCTCGGTTGCCCAGTGGTCGGCGTGGCCGAGCAACGTCGCGCGGTCCATCAACATCGAGGCCGTATGCGGGAAGCGGTGGCGGAGGCCGTCGAGAATGGCGAAGCCATGTGTATCGATGTCGCCCCAGTAGACGAGTTCGATGTCGTCGAGCCAGGGGAGTCGCTCCAGACGACGGACCGCGTAACCACTGCCAAAGATCACCATGTTGCCCGCCGCGAGCGGGAAGGCGAGGTAGGTGATCTCGTTCTCGACGACGTACATGGTCGTGATGCCGGGTGGCGTGCGGTCAAGCTCGTCGGTTCGCACCGTCAGTTCGCTGAAGCCGGCGAGGTCGCGGCCGGGCAGTCGAAACCGTACGTACTGCGGCTTGTCGCGGAAGCCGTACCGAAGGGCGAATTGTGAGCGCGGCGTATCGGTCGCCAGGCCGAGGCCGTCGAGCAGTTCGGCCAAGACCCCCCGGTGTTTCTCGATGAACTTGGTGTCGACACCGGGGACGTCCACCTGGCGAAGATAGACAGCGCCGCGGTCGTGTTGGGCGATCCAGCGAACCGTGGCGCAGATGCGTTCCCAATCGCGCTCGAGGCCGAGCACCTTCATCGGGTGGGCCCGCATCCACTCAGCGATCGGACCTTGGCTCCCGGCGAGCAGCTCACTGAATCGCGCCACCTGCCGGGTGACCTTCAGCAGCCGCCAAAGGGTCTCATAGTCGTCGATCCAAGCCCGGCTGGGCAGCTCGTTGGTGCCGACGAGCCGCCCGCCGATCTTTTTGTATTCGACCCGCAGCGACTCGGCGTTGGACCACCGGCGAGCCCAGTCACGGACCTGATCCAACCGCGTGGCCAATTCGCCCGGCCTCGGCCCGCGAATCGGAACGGCCACCGGCTCGAATGGTTCGCCAGTGGCGTACGCGGACAGGAAAGCGCCGCCCTCCCACCTGCGGCGCAGGCGGTTCACCACGTCGGGAGGGGGGGTCCAGGAGGGGGCCGGCGTCATCGCTTACGCCTCGACCACCAGGGACAGCGCGCGCTTGCGGGCCCGATATTCCTCGATGGTGAGGGTCTGTAGCCGGGAGTGACTGCCCGTCGGGTTGTCGACGTAGCCCACGGAATGCACGTAGGGCTCGATGACATGGATTTTCTGCAGCGGCGTCACGATCAGCAATTGCAGGCCAAGCCGGCGGAACAACCGCAGGGCGTATCGAGTGGATTCGTCAGAACCACGACCGAAAGCCTCGTCAATAACGGCGAATCGGAATGTCTTGGACAGGACCGCACCCCACTCCAACTTGAACTGGTACGCCAGGGATGCGGCGAGGATGGTGTAGGCGAGCTTTTCCTTCTGCCCGCCCGATTTCCCGCCTGAATCCGTATAGTTCTCATATTCTTCGTCATTTTCCCGCCAGCGTTCCGACGCCGAGAAGGTGAACCAGTTGCGCACGTCGGTGACCTGCCTGGTCCACTTTCGGTCCGCGTCGGTGTACCCCTCACGGCCTTTGAAGCGCTCGATGATCCGGCTCACCTGGATGAATTTTTGCTCGGAATAGGCGTCGGAGTCGTCGCCGGTGATGACGCTGTCGGTGCAGGAGCGCAGCTCGGCGATGAACTCCCGGATCTCAGTGTTGATCGTGTTTTGTGCTTCCAGCCGGATGTACCGCCCGTGGTTGTAGTCGATACCGACGAGGGACTCGTTGATGGTGGCGATCCGCTCGCGGATCAGGTCGCGCTGTTTGTTCAGCTCCGACTGGAACATGGCGATGTCGCGGACGGTGTTGGTGTTGAGGTAGTCCTTGAATCGCTGCTGGAAGCGGGGCAGATCGTCTTCGACCAGCCGGCGATGCAGCTCACGGTAACCGTCGGCGGCCGCGACCGAATCGTCCAGTTCATTGGTCTCCACCGGATATGCCGCCCGGAACCGTCCCATCTGGGAAACAATCCTGGTGCCCAGCCGCCGTTGCCGATCCGCTCTGCGTTCCTTCAGCTCGGTCAGCGCGCGTTCCGCGGCGCGCTCGGCGTCGTCGCACTCCTCTGGAGTACGCGGCGGTTCGGTGAGCCGCTCGGCGATCGCCGCGAAGTGATCAAGAGCGGTCTCGCATTCCGGCTCGTCGACGATCCGCTCGGCCGCGTCCAGCGCGGCCTGGGCGTTGTCCAGCCGCGACTGGGTGCCGCCGACCTCTTGCTGGACCTCGGCCTGTTCGGTCTCTCGTGCGGCGATCTCGTCTGCGACCTCGTTCAGCCGGCGGGTGAGCCGCTCCAGTTCCTTCGACGACTCTTCCAGCTGCCGTTTCTCCGTCTCGAGCGCGGCGATGCGGTTGACCATGGACCGCCAGTCGATCTCGTCGTAAGCGTCCACGCCGATGAGCGCCGCGATGTGCTGGCCTCGCTTGATCGCCTTATCCAGTGCCGTTTCGAGGCGCCGCCGGTCCGCCGCGACCCGTTGCTGCCTGCGCTGAACGCTCTGGGCCTGGTCCAGCAACGCATCGATCTTGTCGTTGTTACTCCAGCCGAGTACGTAGGTGCTGCGATCGTCGATGCGCCGGGTGTCGTCCTTGACGTGCCTCCCGCCACGGTCCTTGATCTGTCCGGTCCGCGTGATCGCCCTGGCGTTCCGGCGAAACTCCGCCATGGTCTCCACACAGGAGTGGGCGGCACGTACGGCGAGCTCACGTTCCAGCCATGGGTAGAAGTCGGTGTCCTTGATCTCGAGCTTGGTCGCGAGCGGCACGCCCCCCCTCGTCTGCGTCCGGGCGATGCCGTGCCACCTTCCGCGGCACTCGGTAATAGACCAGTCGCCCGCCCAGGTGGTGGTCGTTGATCCAATCCGACACCGCGGCATAGTGGGTCTCTGGCACCAGCAAAGACAGCGCGAAGCTGCGCAACAAGCGCTCGGCGGCCCCCTCCCACGCCTTTTCCTCGGGACGAATCCGAATCAGCTCACCGGCGAACGGCAGCGCGGCCGCGTCCAGCGCCAGCTCGGCGCACAGCCACTGCCGCAGGTCCAGGTGCCGCCTGGGAATGCTGCTATCTCTGGACCGCAGGCTGGTGAGTTCGTCGTTGAGCTCTTTCGCCTCGTTCCGCAACTCGGCCTCGGCGACGGCGACTTCGTTGAGGGCGTTGGTGTGATCGCTTCGCTCGGTTTCGGCCGCCGACTCGGCCTCGGCGATCTCGCCGCGGCGGGCGGCGAACTGTTCCGCGGACTCCACGGGTTCCATCCCGGCCTCGGTCAGCAGTCGGCCGAAGCGCTCGGCCTTGTCCCGCCGCCTGTCCCGCGCCTCCGAAAGATCGGCGATCATCGTCTCGATCTGGCTGAGCCGATTGCCACCGTGTCCCGCCCGCTCCAGCTCCAGGCGCATCTTTTCGCCGCGGAGTTCGTCGAGGAGTCTGCCCAGCTCTTTTCGCTTCCGCAGCAGCTCCTCGCGCCGTCCCGTCGCCAGTTTGATCCGCTCGGTGAGGAGTACGGCCTTGCGGTCGGCGAAGTAGTAGCGCAGGGCGGACCGCTGATCGGTCAGCGCCGTGATCTCCGCGGTGAGTTCGTCGTTGGTGTCACAGTCGGTGAGGAGAGGCCCCAACGCGGCGAGTTGGTCTTCCGCGCGACGTACGGCCTCGTGGGCCTTGGTGAGGTCATCGAAGTGGGAGACGATCCGCTCGGTCCACGAATCCGCGTCAAAGGGTTCGAGCATGTGGTTGCGGACGAAATCGTTGAGGTTGCCGACCGATTTCATGGCAACGGTTTGGTGGAACAGCTCCATCGCCTGTTCCGACTCGATACCGAGCCATCGACGATAGGTGCGGCCGTACTCCGGGAAGGCGTCGAAAAGCCGGACGCCGTCTTTCCGCAGCCGCCTGCGAAGTGACGTGATGTCGGTACCGAACTCGGAGAAGTCACCGACCACGGACAGATCACGGTCGGCGACAGCGAAAAATCGTTCCGGCTGACCCGTGTCCCCGTCCCGTCGCCAGAAGACCTGGGCGAGGGTGACGGTCGCGTCGTAACCGTGATTGACAAAGACCCCCAGAATGACGGAATAGGAGGTGCCGCCGGGGCGCAGCGCCACCGGCCGCGAGGCGCCGGTCTCTTCGTTGCGCTCGGATTTGTAGAACCCCATGACGTAGGAGCGCAGGCTGCGCTCCTTTGTCTCGGCCCCGGCCGCCTTGTTGTAGGAGATGCGGTGCGCCGGCAGCAACAGCGTAGAGACCGCGTCGACCAACGTCGATTTCCCCGACCCGATGTCGCCGGTGAGCAGACCGTTGCGGGCGCCGACGTCAAAGGTCCAGACCCGCTTGTCGAACGTGCCCCAGTTGTAGACCTCCAGCCGGTCCAGCCGAAAGCCGCTCAGCCGCTCGTCGTCCCCGTCGTCCAGTTCGACCGGGCTGAAAAGTCCCTCGGTCACTGTGCCCCCCGCGCAGCCTCGGCACGCTTTAGGCGCGCGCTTCCCTCGTCGCTCGTTCCTCGCTCCTCAGTCCAGCGCGCGCCGCGCGCCTGCGGCGCGCTCACAGGGTCCTCCCCGCCCAGCTGTGCGGCGTACGCGGCCAGCCGATCATTGAACTCCGACAGCCATTGGCCGTCCACAAAAGCCTTGACGATCCGACGCACCTCGAAGACCGACTCTTGCCCCTTCATCCGGCGCAGGAACCCCAACTCGACCACCTTCGCTATGTGGGAGTCGATTTGATCGACGAGCCGCGCCTCGTTGCTGGCGGCCGGCAAAAACAGCCGTATCATCTCGATGATCTGTTCGCGGGACAGCATCAGCCGCGTATCGGCGTCGCCCGCGCCGGCGTCGAATTCGGCCAGTTTCTTGCGAAGCAGCGCGAGCAGCAGGCTCACGTGAAAGGAAAGCTGTCGACGAGGGATCAACCGCACCGGCGCCGGACGATCCTCGCCGTCCTCGGGCTCGGGCAGGGAGCACAGGAAGCCGTATCCCTCGGCCTCGTCGACGACGACCTCGAGCCCGAGTACGGCGACATAGTCGCGCACCTGCGGCTGCAGCTGGGTGAGATACCACCACACCTTCTCGTGGGTGTCGCGATACACCACGCCTTTCATCAGCTGCGTCACCACCACGGGAAGGTGGTGCTCAGCGGACACGGAGGTCTGCGGCGGCGTGCTCACCCGCGGCCTCCCGCGGCGCGCGCGAAGGTCACCCTCGGCAACGTCGCGCACCGCTCAGCGCCGTCCTCGTCGCGCCACCGCACCTGTTCGCGGTGATCCTCATCGAAAACGGTGCGGAAGTCGTCCTCGCCCAATGACATGTACGTCACCAATTCGGCCAGCCCCTGTCGCAATGGCCGTTCGTCGAGCAATGCGGCCAACCCGATCTGCGAGCGCGACTGCAGCGCGCGACGTACAGTCTGCGCCAGCTGCTCGGGATCGACATATACCTGCTCAAAGAGGGGAGCGACATCGGTCTCCTCACGCCCGAGCTCCACCGCGGCGCTGTCGATACGGGCCTTTTCCGGCGGGGCGTACAGCGGACGTTCCATCGGCAAGACGACCTTCGGCGCGGCGGCGTCCATCTCCATCGCCACCGGCACGTCTCGCTGATCTCGCAACCGGAGTGCGCTGGACTCGATATCGCGCAGCAGGTCGATGACCCGGCGGTTCTCGAACCAGACCTGATCGTCAAGGAAACGCCGCAGCTGTTCGGAGAGCTGGCGTACGGTCGCCTGAGTCCGTTCCGCGGCCTCCAGCCAGTCATGGTGGATATGGCGCACCCGGGGATCGGCGTCAAGGGAATCCAACGCCTGCACCCGCCGCAGCAACTCGGCCAGCTCTTCCTGTCTGCTCGGCGACAACAAGAAATCATAGAAGGCCTGAAAGGTCTTGCCCTGGTCGGAGTCGGCGATGGAATCGCGGTTGCCGAGCACGTCGTCGAGCAGCGCCCCTTTGGAACCGCGCCATGCCGAGATCCGCTCGCGAAGTTCGCGGTCGAGTCCGCGGAAGTTCGCCTCAACCTCACGGAAATCGGCGAGCAACTCCCACGCGGTCGCGGTGAACTGCTGATAGCGATCGCGCAGACCAGTGTCGTGCAAAACCTCTACATCTCCCGCCCGGACCCGGGCGATTTCCGCTTCGAGCTCGTCGCGACGACGCTCCAACTCGGCCAACCGCACCGCCGGATCGGTCTCAGCACCGTAAACCATCTGCCGCAACAGGTCGAACACGGTATTGAGCCGGGACTCCGTACCACAAAGGCACGCTCGCCCAGGCCCGCACCCAGCTGAGCGCCTTCTCCACGGCAGGCGTGGCATCAAAATGCGGCTCGTCGGAACCCTTCGGATAGTACTTGCGCAACCATCCCCGCTCCGGGGCTGCCCAATCGTCTAGGTAAGCCTTCGCCGACTTGGGAAATCGATCTGCGCCGAGCCGCTCGCGCAGGCTGAACAGCTCGTCATCGAGTCGGCCGATCAGATCGACGGCGGCGATCGAGCGCACGTTGTCGTCCACGAAGACCTTATTGAAAAAGCTCAAAATCAAGGGCGCATTGTCGGCGTGCAGGAGCTTCCACGCGGAATTGTGTCTTCGCAAAGACTCAAGCTGATCATAGTCCACCGTGATCGCCCTATCACCTTCGGCAACTTCGTCACGACGTTAGCGGACGACACCGACGTTCCCGGCTACCAACACAGAACAGCCAGACAGTCGTTACCCCCAGAGCGCCTGGGTGCCTGACGACCGGCACCTAGGGTTCCTTCCCATGGGGAGGAACGGGGCGGCGGGGTTGCTCCGCGGCAATCCGGCGTTCCGTGCGCTGTTCGGCGCCCGTGTCATTTCCTTCACCGGCGACTCGCTCAGCTTGGTCGCCTTGATGCTCTACGTCGCCGACACGACCGGGCAGGCGATCGCGGTCTCGCTGCTGCTGCTGGTCGGCGACTTCGTCCCTTCGCTGCTCGCGCCGATCACCGGCGCGGTCAGCGACAAGTTCGGCCTCCGCCGAGTCATGATCATCTGCGAACTGGTCCAGGGCGCGATCATGACGCTCATCGCGCTCGCCCTGCCGATGCCGTTGCCAGTGCTGCTGACGCTGGTTGCGGTACGGGCTATCACTGGACAGGTGTTCCAGCCCGCTTCCCGCACGGCGATACCCGCCCTGGTGCACGACCGCCACCTGGAGACCGCTAATTCCACCCTCGGCTTCGGCACGAACGGCGCCGAGGCCGTTGGCCCGCTGATCGCGGCGGCGCTGTTCCCGCTGCTCGGAGTGCGCGGGGTGCTCCTCCTCGACGCCGCCACGTTCTTCGTCTCGGCGGCCCTGCTCATCGTCGTACGACCGGCTTCGCCCGCCCCGCGGCAACGGTCTTCTCTGCTCGCGGACGCGCGCTCCGGGCTTGGCTACATCTGGTCGGCGCCGGCGGTACGAGTGATCGCGCTGGGGTTCTTCGCCGTCGTGGCGTGCAACGGGATCGACGACGTAGCCCTCGTGCTGCTGGCCAAGGACAACCTCGGCGCCGGCGACTCGGCGATCGGACTGCTGCTGGCCGCGGTCGGCATCGGCCTCCTGCTCGGTTACCTGCTGCTGGCGCGGTACGGCGCGCGCGTGTCGATGGTGGCGCTGCTGTCCCTCGGCTTCGCGGTCAGCAGCGTCGGCAATCTCCTCACCGGCCTGGCCTGGGCGGTCGCCGCCGCGTTCACGGTGCAGACCGTACGCGGCATCGGCATCGCGGCGATGGACGTCGCCGCCAACACACTGCTGCAGCGGCTGGTTCCGGCCGGGATGCTGGGCCGGGTCTTCGGCAACGTGTACGGCGCGATCGGCGTGGCCGCCGGACTGTCCTACATCGGCGGCGGCCTGCTGCTCGACGCCACCTCCGCTCCGATCACCTTCCTCATCGCCGGAGCCGGCGGCACCCTGGCCACCCTCGCCGTCGCTCGCGCCCTCCCCCGCACGATGTCCTAGCCGTTAGAAGGAGTCAGGATGCCCGAGGCCGGCAGCACGTCCCGTGCGCGAAACCCGAGGGCTCGATATCCCGCGACCCACGGCGGGAGGAGCGCACGGATCTGACACCGCGCCGGCGCCCGAAGCCGTCTTCACCGTCCGCGGATACGCCACCGGCGACAGTCGGGAGCCCGCAGCTCGACCGGCTACAGGTCCTCCTCGAGCTCGGCCATGGCCCGGTCCCCCGCCTGCTGGGCCTGCTCCGTTGTCATGTCGGTCATCGCCGACCGCAACGCCGTCTCCGCGGCGTCGGCCGCAGCCCGGGCCCCGTGATGGCGTGCTTTGCGCACGCTCCAGCTCACCGATACCAATACAGTCTCATCTGTCGCTCCCTACCAGACGCCTAGGCCGTAACCCGCAGCCCAGCGCAGGGCTGATCGACTCCCAGACGGTGAAGGGTGCCGACGCTGTCCGGGGCGCGAGTCCCGCGGTCAGAATGTGGCGATCGGGTTGACCGGGCTGCCGGACGTACCGGCGAAGCGGACCGGCGCGACTGCGAGGTGGAAGTCCCACTGGCCGAGCTCGGCAGCCGTCGTCGCGCACACCTCCAGGTCGCAGTTGTCGAGCAGCCACAGACCCATCGCGACGAGGCTCACGGCGTGAACCGGCATCAACACGTCTTCGTACCCCGACGGCTGAACGTCCTGGGGGGTGTCAGCGCCGATCAGCGCGACCTCCCGTTCATGCAGCCACGGCAGGCAGGACGCGTGCCAGCCGGCCTGCGTGAAACCGCTGGCCTCACCGGCCTCGTGCCGGACGCGGCCATAGCCGGTCCGCAGGAGTACCGCATCGCCGGATCGCACCCGCACACCCTGGCGACGCTCGGCCTCCTCGAGATCGTCGGGAAACACACCCTGCCCCGGTTCCAACCACGGCACATCGCGGACCCTCGCAATGTCCAGCAGGACACCACGCGTGATGATCCCGTTCGCCGCCGCCGTGACGGCCGCCCACGCCGATCCCGTTGCGGCGTCGACCAACGAGTGCGACCGCCCGTTGTACATCGTGCCGTCCCAGAAGATGTGGCACGGCGAGTCGACGTGGGTGAGGGTGTTGCCGTGGAACGTGATGCCGAGCCGCTCGGACGAAAAGCCCCAGCGCCGGTCGTCGCGGAATCCGGGCAGCGGCATGTCCTCGGCACCCGGCATGTCGGCGGCGCGCGGGAACGTCGTCGTCGACCGCTCCATGTCTTCCGGTGCGGCAACCTCCCATGCGCACGACACGCTCCTGCCGTGGCGCACGGCCCGCGCCGCCGCCAGCCGGACGTCGTCGGTGATGTGGTTCAGAGTGCCGAGCTCGTCGTCGTCGCCCCACCGTCCCCAGTTCGACAGCGTGTCGAAGTACCCGAGCACGTCGTCCTGTGTGGGCATCGGTCGCCCTGCCGTCATCCCAGCATCGACTCCTCCGGTCACGCGGTTCGAGGCACCAAGGCCCGCTGAACTGGCATGACACTAGATCAGCGGGCCAGCAGTCGGCCGGTCAGGAAGTAGGGTACGGCACACCTGTGGTGCTGTGGCACCGGTAGCCGTTGATATTGCGTGCGAGGTACTGCTGGTGCAGTTACAGAGTGACAAAGCTTTGTAAGAGAGCGTGTTGAGG
>CALAED010000299.1 GCA_937891035.1 uncultured Thermomonosporaceae bacterium
TCGCCTTCGTGCTGCTGGCCTCGGCGTTGAAGATGTTCGACCTCGACAACGCGGTCCTCGCCTGGACGCTGGTCGGCGCGCTCGTCCTGAGCTCGCTGGCCTGGATGGGGCTGCGCCGCAGCAAGGGCCTGCCGGCACTCCCCCGTACCGAACGACGCGCGGCAAAGAGCGCGGCCGAGCGGGAGGCTGCCCGCAGCGCCAGGTGACGAAACAGTCGCCGAGCGATGACCCAGCGTGTATTTTGCCGCCATGAGCGAGCGAAACCGCGGCCGGCACGGTCGCCCCCACGGCCTCGGCGGGCGGCGCGGCATGGTCGCGATCGGGGTCGCGGCCGCCGGCTGTGGCCTCGTCGTCTCCGCGATCGCCTTCGGCCTGCCCGGCGGCCTGGTGTCCCGCTCCAGGCCGGTGGCGGCGCCACCACCGGTCGTCGTCTCACCGCCGGCGCCTACCCCCGCGTGGACGACGGCGCCGCCTCCCGACCCGCGCGCCCTGTTGGGGGCGACCCACACGATGCCGGCCACCTGCACGGTGTCGGCGAAGCTGGTGCCCTCCTGTGGCGCCTGGTGGGGGGTGGCACCCGCCTCGTTCACCGACACGCCGCGCACTCAGGCACTGCACGACTTCGAACGCAAGATCGGCCGGAACGTCGACATCTACCACGCCTACCATCGCGGCAACGAGATCTTCCCCACCAAAGAGGAGATCGCGATCGCCAGGGAGCCGGGTAAGCGACGCATCCTGCTGCTGAACTGGAAACCCGACTACGGGCGCTCGTGGGCCTCGGTCGCGGGCGGCTCCATGGACGGGCAGATCGACCGGCTGTCCGCGCACATCAAGGCGACGTTCCCCGAGAAGTTCTTCATGGTCATCCACCATGAGCCGGAGGAAGAGGTCCGGCCGACGCCGGGCTCGGGCTTCACCGCCGGCGACTTCCGGAATATGTTCCGCCGCGTGGTCACCCGCTTCCGCGCCAACGGCGTGCGCAACGTCCTGTTCACCGTCGTGTACATGGGCTTCGACGGATGGGGCAGGCAGCCGTGGTTCGACCGGCTCTACCCGGGCCATGACGTGGTCGACTGGGTGGGCATGGATCCGTACGCCTCGGCGAAGATGCCCGATTTCGCCCACCTGGTCAACCAGGCCACCAAGCAGGGCCGCGGGTTCCCCGGCTTCTACAAGTGGTCGGCCAAGATGGCGCCCGACAAGCCGCTCATGATCGCCGAATGGGGGGTCTTTTCGGCGAGCCCCCACAAGTCAGCCTTCTTCAGGACCGTCGCCGCCCAGTTCAGGCGATATCCACGCGTCAAGGCCATGGTCTATTTCGAGACCCCGCGCGGCCCGTTCGCCGGTATCGAGATCGACACGCGTGTCGATTCCAGTGCTGCTACGCTGGGCGCCTTTCGAAAGCTCAGCAACAATCCGCAATTCATGCCGTAAGTGACGGTTAGGGCGGTCCGCGATCACGACGAGTAGCGCGCGGTGCCTCGGCGCCACCGTCGCGCTCATTCCGGACATCTGACCACACTGGTCTCTGCTGAGCTCCAAGCTGATTTATATTGCTGGGAACGCTCAGGTCAATCTGGTTGCGCAGAGTCACGAAGAAGGGTCGGAACTCGATTGGAAGCGACGCCGAGTACCCCCGCGTCTTCGGACCTTAGTCAGTACGGCGCGCTGCTGCGCCGGCGCTGGTGGGTCGTCGTCGCAATGGCCGTGATCGGTCTCGCCGTCGGCGGTGCGCTCATGTTGACCCGGCCCAAGGTCTATACGTCCTCCGCGCAGATCCTGGTCAAGGACCCCTCCGGCGACCCCGCCCAGGCGGCGAAGAAGATCAACCTGGACACCGAAGTAGCGATCATGAAGTCGCAGCAGGTCGCGGTCCGGGCCAAGACGCTGCTGCGTTCCGACGAGAGCCCGACGCGCCTGCCCCGGCGCATCGAGGTCACCGCGATCCCCAACTCCGCGGTGCTGGCCGTGACCTACAACGCGAACAGTCCGGCGGCGGCGCAGCAGGGCGCGCATCAGTACGCGCAGGCGTACCTCCAAAACCGCATCGCGCAGGTCAGGAACGACAACGCCCGGCAGATCGCCGGCTTTCGCACTCAGATCCTCAACCTGGACAAGCAGCAGAAGGCCTTGATCCAGCAGCTGCTCGGGGCGACGGGCACGGCGCAGGAAAGGGCGCAGCAAAGGGCCGAAGTGACCCGCATCCAAAACCAGATGTCCAAGTTCAGCGAGCGGGTCATCGAGCTCGACGGCGCCATCGGCAACCCCGGCCAGATCATCAGCGACTCCCGGCCGGGGGTGCAGACGGCGCCCATCATGCCGCTGTACCTCGGCAGCGGCCTCATGCTCGGGCTGCTGTTCGGCGTCCTCGCCGCGCTGTGGCGCGACCGGGCCGACCGGCGCATCCGCCGGGCCGACGACATCGAACGGCTGCTCAGCCTGCCCGTCCTGCTCAACGTCCCGGTCAGGGGCCGCAACCCGATGGGCCTGCTGCCCGCCCGCAGTCAGGGCGGTCAGGCCTTCCATGAGCTCGCCCACTCGCTCAACGCGGTCCTCGGCCACGGCAACCACGTCATCCTCGTCGCCGGCGTCACCCCCGGCTGGGGCGCCGGCGCGATCTGCGCCAACCTGGCCGCCGCGCTGGCCCGTACGGACGACGACGTTGTGCTCGTCTGCGCCAACCTGCCGTCGCCCTATTCGGCGCGGCTGCTCAACCTGAACGAGGGCCCCGGCCTGTCGGAGATCTTGGTGCACGGCACGCCCGTGTCCGATGTCATCCAAGCGCCGCGGGAGCTGCCGCGGATGCGGGTCATCACGCCGGGGCACGACGAGGACCTCGCCTGGGAGCGGCTGCAGACCCAGTCGATGGACCGCCTCATCCAGGGGCTGCGGCGGCATGCCACGCACGTCATCATCGAGGCTCCGCCGACCTCGACCAGCGCCGACGCCCAGGCCTTGGCCGAGATCGCGGACGCCTCGATCATCGTGGTCGAGATCCCGCGGGCCGAACGCGAGCACGTCGGCGAGGGCATGCGACAGCTCGACCGCATGGGCACCGCGGTGCTCGGCGCCGTGGTGTTGCCAGTACAGCCGGGCACCGTGCCGCCGGCGGCCGCGTCCCGCCACCAGTCCTCCCGGCGCGCGGACCAGTCCGCGCGGGCGGACGCGCCACGGCACCGGCGGGAGGCCGCACCGGAGTCCCTCGTCGACGAGCTTTCCGACGGCGCCGGTCAGCAGCCCTATCAGGGATATGGGGACTATCAGGAATATCCGGACCCGGTGCCGCCCGCGCAGCTGTCATCGACGCAGCTGTCATCGGCGCCCCCCGCCGCCCCGCCGCCGCCCGCCCACCGGACGCGGCCCGACGGTCGTTCGGGCCTGGCCGGCTACACCGACGTGCCCGCCGATGCCTACGGCGACGTGTACGGCGACGACGACAGCGGCTCAGGCCGGCCCGCGGGCGGCGCGAAGAGCGCCGCCGAGCTGTTCCCGCCAGAGACGTTCAAAACCGAGAGCTTCGAGGCGGCGGATCGCACTCAGGCGTTCAACGCGATCGACGACCTCGTCGCGGGGGCCGCCGATGACGACGCCTTCGACCCCGGCCGCGTCGGCGACCGGTGAGATGACCTCGCTGATCCCCCGGCGCGGGGTGCGGGCCCTGCTGCCGACGTCCGTGCCGTACGCCTGGCCGCTGTGGGCGCTGCTGGTGCTCTACCCGGTGTGGTGGCTGCTCGGCCTCGGCACCTTCATCTACCCGATCGCCGCGATCCCGATGGGGATCTACCTGCTGCGGCACCGGCCCATCAAGGTGCCGCCCGGGTTCGGCATCTGGCTGCTGTTCCTGGTGTGGTTTTGCTGCAGCATCATCATGCTCCGCGTCAACCCCCCCGGCACGTACGGCAACCCGGGCAACCTGCGGATCGCGGTCGTGGGCCTGCGCTTCGTGCTCTACCTGTCGGTGACGGTGATGCTGCTGTACGTCGGGAACCTGACGGAACGGCAACTGCCCCGCACCACCCTCGTCCGCTGGCTGGCCGTGGCGTTCCTCATCACGGTGGCCGGCGGCCTTCTCGGCATGTTCTGGCCGACGTTCGGCTTCGCCTCACCGGTCGAGCTGATGCTGCCGCAGTCGATCAGCGAGAACAACTACGTGCAGAGCCTCGTACATCCCAACTCGGCGCAGGTGCACGCGGTGCTGGGCGACCCGTCGCCGCGCCCGGCCGCGCCGTACGGCTACACCAACGTGTGGGGCACGAACCTGTCGCTGCTGCTCGTCTTCTTCGTCGTCGCCTGGTGGGTGTACGGCAGCGGGCTGCGGCGGCTCGCGGCGATCGGGTTGTTGGGGCTGGCCATGGTGCCGACGATCTACTCGCTCAACCGGGGCATGTGGATCGGGATCGGTCTCACCATCCTCTACGTCGCGGCCCGGCTGGCGGCGCGAGGTCGATTGTGGGTGGTCGGCGGCCTGACCGTCGGGCTGACCGTCGCGGGACTCGTGTTCCTGCTCTCCCCGCTGCACACGATCTTCGCGGAGCGGCTCAGTAACGGGCACAGCAACCGCATCCGCGAGTTCACGACCGAGAAGGTCGTGGAGGTGTCGCGGCAATCGCCCATCATCGGCTTCGGCAACACGAGGAACGCCGTGGGCAGCGCCCAGTCGGTCGCGGTCGGACGCACGGCAGAATGCCAGGAGTGCGGCAACCCGGCGCTCGGCAGCAATGGTCAGGTCTGGATGGTCCTTATCTCACAGGGATATGTCGGGCTTGCCCTATACACGTTGTTCTTCGTCTACGGGATCTTGCGCTATTGGCGAGACCTGACACCGATCGGCCTCAGCGGGGTGCTGATATTGCTGTTGTCCCTGCTCTACAACTTCTATTACGACGCGCTGGTAACGCCGCTTGGCTTCTTCATGCTCGCCTACGCCTTGCTGTGGCGCAACGACATCGAGCACGCACGGGCCGCCCGGCGGGTCAAGCTGCGTCCTCGGCATCGCCGCTTGATGGCCCGGTCGGCGGCGGCGAGGCCGGCATGACGGCCGTCCCGCCGGGCGGCACGACCGACGCCGACGCCGACGCCGCACCAGCCACCGATGACGCGGCGTTGCGGCTGCGCCACCTCAACGAAGTGGCCGGCCTGCTGTGGCCGGCGCCGGCCAGCGCCGGCTTCGACGTGCGGGGGGAGGTCATCAGCGAATACCTGCTCGTCCTCGGGGCCAGGCGGCCACGGCTGCTGATCCCCGCCCGGCACCCGCGCGCCGCCGCGGCGGCCGTACGGCGCTACGCGGAGCCGGGCGTGGTCACCCAGCGGCTCGCGCTGCGCGGGCTGTCGACGGCCCTGCGCACCGGGCTCGGGGCCGGCGCGCCGTGGCCGCGGTTCCGCGTGTGCCTGGACGGCGCGCCCGGCGGGCCGGAGGTCGCGACGATCGAGACGTACCTGCGCGGGGCGCTGGCGCCCGGCGGCGCCGATACCGCCGATGACGACGATCTGGTGCTCAGCATGTCGATCGGCCCGGCCAGGGCGAACCGCAAGCCGGTGCTGCAGGTGCTGACCCGCTACGGACGTACGGTCGGCTTCGCCAAGATCGGCGTCAACGAGCTGACCCGTACGCTCGCGGCGGCCGAGGCCGACTCGCTGCGCACCGTGGCCGCGGCCGCGCCGCGGCACCTCATCGTCCCGTCCGTGCTCCACCAGGGCCGGTGGAACGGCCTCGAGATCCTCGCCTTGTCGCCGCTGCCCATCTGGCTGCCGCGGGCCAGGCACAGCACGGCCCGGCTGCGGGCCGCGATGCTCGAGGTCGCCGAGATCGGCGGCGTGACCACCGCACCGTTGCGCGACAGCCGCTACTGGGCCGATCTCGGCCGCCGGCTGCGCTCGCTCGGCACCGACGACACGGCCGGCGCGCTGCGCGAGGCGTACGCGCGGATCTCCGAGCGGGCCGGCGATGCCCCGCTGCGGTACGGCTCCTGGCACGGCGACTGGACGCCGTGGAACATGGCCACCTTGCGCGACACCCTGCTGGTCTGGGACTGGGAGCGGTTCGGCGGCGGCGTTCCGGTCGGCTTCGACGCCGTCCATTACACCTTCCAGGACGCCGTCGTCCGCGGCGGCTCCGACCCGGCGGTCGCGGTGACGCGAACGCTCGACGACGCCGTCCCGCTGCTCGCCCCCTTCGGGGTCACCTCCCATGAAAGCGCCGCAGCTCGGCTGACCGCGCTGCTTTACTTCATCGACATCGCCGCCCGCTACGTGGCCGACCGGCAGGCCGAGGCGGGCGCTCGGCTCGGCCGGCCGCGGGAGTGGCTGTTGCCCGTACTGGCCGCTCAGGTGGAAAGGTTGCACTTTGGTTGACACGTCGTCGGCCCCGCCGGCCGTCAAGCGCGCCGCGCAGACCCTCTCGGTGGCGGCGGGCCGGCTGACCAGTCCGGCCCGGGTGCTGCCCGGCTTCCTCATCACCGGCGGGCAGCGCTGCGGCACCACGTCGATGTACCGGGCGCTGAGCGCGCACCCGGCGGTGCTCAAGCCGGTGCTGCACAAGGGCGTGCACTACTTCGACACCGGATATGACCATGGTCCGGCGTGGTATCGCGCGCATTTTCCGACGCGGGCCGCCGCGTGGCGGGTCGAACGGCGCGTCGGAGTGCGGCCGCTGGCGTTCGAGTCCGCGCCGTACTACCTGTGCCACCCGCTCGCCGCGGAGCGGATCGCCCGCGACCTGCCGGACGTACGGTTGATCATCCTGCTCCGCGACCCGGTGGAGCGCGCCTACTCCGCGCACGCGCACGAGCTGGCGCGCGGCTTCGAGACCGAGACGTCGTTCGAGCGCGCCCTGGAGCTGGAGCCGGAGCGGCTGGCCGGCGAAGTCGACAAGATCATCACGGATCCTTCGTACAACAGCCACAGCCATCAGCACCACGCCTACGTCGAGCGCGGCCACTACGTCGAGTACCTGGAGCGGCTGGAGAAGATCTTCGGGCGGGCCCGGCTGCATGTGGTGGACAGCCACGAGTTCTTCGCCGATCCGGGGCCCGTTTATGACGGAGTCATCGACTTTCTCGGCCTCCCCCATCTCGGCCACCTGGCATTCAAGCGGCATAACGCCCGTGAGCGGGCGCCGCTGTCCGCCGCGCTGCGTGCCCGGCTGACCGACCATTTCGAACCGTACGACGCCCGGCTGGGCGAATGGCTCGGCCGGCCGCCGAGCTGGCGGACATGACCGCGGCCGAGACGACGGGTGGCCCTGGCGCGCCGGGCGGCCCGCCAGGGCCGGCGACTCCGGCCGCAGGCGCCGACCTGCGCTCGTTCGCGCGCGGCGGCGTGCTGAGCCTGATCGGCGCGGCCGTATCGACGTTCGCCAACGTCGGCCTCGTGGTTTTGATCACGCGCGGGTTCAGCAAGGCGGAGGCGGGAGTCTTCTTCGCGGCCACCTCCGTCTTCTTGCTGGCCCTGGCGACCGCTCAGCTGGGCACGCAGACCGGCCTCGTCTATTTCATCTCGCGGTTCCGGGTGCTGGACCAGCGGCATCGCATCGGCCAGGCGATCGCGGCCGCCCTAACGCCGGTCGGCGTCGTCGGCCTGCTGCTGGGCGCGTGTCTGTTCGTCTTCGCCGGGCCACTGGCCCAGGTCTTCGTCGCTGGCCCGCCGGGGCATTTCGCCACTTATCTGCGCGTCCTAGCGGTCTGCCTGCCGCTGGCGGTGTTCGCGGAGCCGCTGCTGGCCGCCACCCGGGGTTTCCGTACCCAGCGGCCCACCGTACTGATCGAGAACATCGGCCGGCCGCTCACCCAGGTCGTGTTGACCATCATCGTGATCGTGACGGCGTCGACCCCGTGGCTGGGGCTGGCCTGGGCGCTCCCCTACCTGCCCGCCGCCCTGCTCGCCTGGCTCTGGCTGGGCCATCTTCATCACCCGGCCGAAGCACCGGTACGCACCCGCGCTTGGTGGCCACCGCGCAAGAAAAACGACCTGCCCGTACGGACTGGCACGTTCTGGTCGGGCCGCGGACCGGCCGAGAAGCGAGCAGCCGACGGAATGAAGGGGGAGTTCTGGCGATACACGTGGCCGCAGACGTTCACGGTGATCGCTCAGATCGCATTGCAGCGCGCCGGCATCGTGCTCGTCGCCGCGCTCAGCGGCCCGGCCCAGGCGGCGGTTTTCACCGCCGCCACCCGCTTCCTCGTCGTCGGCCAGCTCGCAAACTCCTCTCTCGGTACGACGCTGCAGCCGCAGCTCGGCGAGAAGCTCGCGCTCGGCGACCGGGCGGCGGCCCGGACGCTCTTCGAGACCGCGACGGCGTGGCTGGTGCTGATCGCCTGGCCGCTGTATCTACTGTGCGCCGTGTTCGCGACGCCGATGATGGCCGCCTTCGGGCGCGGCTATGAGGACGGCACGGACGCCATCCTCGTGCTGACCGGCGCGATGCTGGTGGCCTCGGCGTCCGGCATGGTGAACATGGTGCTGTCCATGGCCGGCCGTACGTCGTGGAACCTCGTCACCACGGTGCTGAGCCTGGCCGCGAACCTGAGCCTCAACATCATCCTGATTCCGCACCTCGGCGTCCTCGGCGCCGCGATCGCCTGGGCGGCCGCGATCCTGATCAACAACGTCGTGCCGCTCGCACTCATCGTGTGGTCGCTACGGATCCACCCGTACGGCGCGGCGACGCTCGTCGCCGCCGGTCTCGCCGGGCTGTGCTTCGGCGTCCTGCCATTCGTCGGCCGGGCGGCGGTCGGCGACGGCTTCGCTACCCTGGCAGCTTTCGCAACGTTCGGCGCCCTCTTGTACGCCGGCGGCTGCTGGCGCTTCCGCGGGCCCCTAAGGCTCGGCACCCTCCGCGCCCTCCGCTCTCCTGCCAGAAGATCAAATTAACCTGCTCTAAGAACAGGCTGCACGCCTGCAGCCTGTTTTCAAGGCGGGTAAGCTAAGCGCATGGAGTTTGTAGGCCGAGAGGCCGAGCTCGACGCGTTGTCGGATTGGTGGGAGCACGCGGCCGACCGGCCGGCCCTGGTATGGGGACGCCGCCGCGTGGGCAAGACCGCGCTGATCGAGCACTTCGCATCGGGACTGCCCCGGGTGGTGTTCCATACCGGAGTCGGTGACCCCATGCCCGGCGAGTTGGTTCGGCTGTCGGCGGGCGTGGCGGGCGCCAAGGTGGGCGGCCTGCGGGACATGATCGACAATCCGTACCGGGACTGGCGAGACGCCCTCGACCACTTGGCCGAACTCGCCGTCACCGAACCGCTGTTGCTCGTCCTCGACGAGTTCCCGGAGTTGCTGCCGGGATCACCCACGCTTCCCGGCATACTCCGGGCCTTCCTCGACCACACGCGAGATCGCACCCGGCTGCGTATCCTGATCTGCGGGTCCTCGGTCAGGACGATGTGGTCCATCCAGGAGACAAGAGCACCCCTCTACGGGCGATTCAACCTCACGCTGCCGGTGTTCCCCTTTCGGCCGCACGAAGCAGCCGCGATGCTTCCACGTCTGGCGCCGGAGATACGGGCGCTCGTCTACGGAATCGCCGGCGGCATGCCGCTGTACCTCAAATGGTGGCGGGAAGAAGCGACGGTTCAGCAAAATCTGCTCCGGCTGGTGGGCTCATCGGGAAGTCCGCTGCTCACTGAGGGGCGGCTGATCATGGAGACGGAGATCGGCTCGGAACAGGCAACGGCCGCGTTGCATGCCATCGCGGGCGGCGCCACCCGCTTCAACGAGATCAAAGATGCCGTGGGCTCCGATCCGACTCGCGCGCTGGATCGCCTCATCGAAGCCCGACTCGTCGAGCGGATGACGCCGGTCGACGAGGACCCGGATCGATCGCGCCGCAGGATCTATCAGATCGCGGACAACTTCCTCGCCTTTTATCTTGGCCCCGTCCGCCGCCACCGTACGGAGATCGAGCGCAGCCGCGGCGAGCTAGTCGTCCCGGCCCTTGAGCGGGAACTCAACGATCACATGGGCCCACCGTTCGAAGCGGCGTTCCGCGAATACCTGTGGCGGCAGGCCGGCTCGGGGCTCCTCGGTTCGACCGACATCGTCGCGATCGGTCCATGGTGGCGATCCGGCGGGCAGGACCAGATCGACGCGGTCGCGCTCGCTCAGCCCGAGCTGACCCGAATCCCGGTCGCGGTCGGCGAGGCCAAATGGGCGCGGTCGGTGGACGCCGCCCGCATCAAGGCGAAACTGATCGCCAAGGCCGCCGCCCTCACCGAGGACGTCGACCGGCTCACCTACATCGTGTGCGCCCGAAACGAAATCACCCGGGCCGACGAGGACACCGTCGTGGTAACCGCCGCGGATATCTTCGCCTGCGGATCCGCATATGCCGACATCGCGCCCTGAGCTTAGGGCACGGTTTGGGCCGAGGCTTGCGTACTGCATTGAATTGAGTTTCATGCGCGCCACGCTGTCATGGGCCAACTGCGCGTGAAAGCGGTCGCGCAACCTGTGGATAAGTCGGGTCTGCTCGATGGACCGTTGCCGTGCTCTTGCCGTCGCCGCGATTTGACTGCCCTGATCTCGCCGAGGCTTCGCTTCTGCTCCCCCGCCTGATCGGTTGCCGGGTCAGTCGCTGTTGACGGCGAGGTCGCGGGGGTTGAAGTAGGGGGTGGTGGCGAGCTCGCGCATGGCGGACATGGCGGGCTGGTCCCCTTCGAGCGAGAACCGCATGCGTTCGGTCGGCTTAATGCCGTACGTGTCGCCGTCGAAGTAGACGACGGCCTTGATCTGCGGTTTTCGTAGTGCTTTGGCGGCGTCGCGCAGCCACTCGGGCCGGCGCGGACCGTAGGAGACCGGCACCCCGAACTCCCCGATCATGATGGGTTTCGGATGCGCTTTCGCGAAGCGGAGGAAGGCCGCCGCGGACTCGGAGAAATCGCGGTAGTCGTAGCCCAGCTCCGGATAGACGTCGGCGCACAACCAGTCGACCTGGTTGTCGCCCGGGTAGTACGCGGCGGCACGGTCTTCGCCGTTGAACCCCTTCGCCGTGGGGCACCAGACCCAGGCGACGTTGTTGACGCGGTTCTGCTGGAAGATCGCCCGGATATGCCGCCACGCGGCGATGAAGGCGTCCGGTCCGTGGATACGGTGCCTGAGGTTGGGGCGTTCCATCTCCCACTGCCAGCGCAGGAAGATCGGCCGCCCGGTCGCCTTAATGGCTCTGGCTTTGGCATGGATGACCGGGTCCTGCGAGCCGGAGGTGATGAGGCGGGTGTCGGTGCCGTTCCACGACAGCATCAGATACCGGCGGCTGTTCAGCACTGCGGCGTCGTCCGCTCGGGGGAAGGGCTGGTCCCAGGTGCGATAGGTGTTGACGATGTCCAGCTTCCTGCCGATGTTCTGCTCGAAGTGCAGGACGGCTTGGAACGGGCCGGGCTGGTTGGCGCCCCGTGGGCCGGCGTCGACCCAGGCACCGAAGTAGGCGCCGTGGCTCGGCGGGGCCGGCGCGACGCCGGGCCGTACCGTGCTCTGCATCGTCGGCTTGGGGTCGCCGCCGTCGGAGCCGCAGCCCGTCAGCACGACCATTAGCGCGAACGCCGCCGCCGCGCGACCTCTCACGTTCCACTCCTCCGTTGACGTCAGATGCCGCGACCGCGAGTGTGCAGGGCGCGCAGTACTCGTTCACCCGAGATGAGCCCGGATGCCACGGCGAGCGCGAACGGCACCCGCGGCTCCTTCCAGTTGGCGCGCAGCGCCCGCCCCGCCCAGCGCACCGCGTCGCGGCGGTGTTTCAGGCAGGCGTAGCCGAAGGCGAGCTGCCCGTAGACCCTGGCCCCGCCGACCGGGGACCGCCCGATCTCGGGATACCGGTCGAGGAACCAGTGCAGCGCGGCGACCTTGGTCTCCCACGCCTGGGCGTAGTAGGACGTACCCCCCCACAAGACCCGGACAAGCGGGTGATCCACATTGACGATCGGATGTCGCCGCGACATCCGCAGCGCGAGGTCCCAGTCCTCGCCCTGGCTGCCCGGGATCGCTTCGTCGACCAGTCCGACGTCGAGCAGCGCCGCCCGCCGCGCCAGGTACGTCGACGAGTGCACCATCACCATGCGGGAACGAACGAGATCTTCAAAGGTGACCCGGCCGGCGAAGGCCAGCCGTGGTACCTGCTTGCCGTCGTAGTCGATGAGGACGCCGCAGCTGGCCAGCTCTCCCCCGCGCGCCTTGCCGAGCGCCTCGACCTGCGCCGCGAGCTTGCCCGGCAACCACACGTCGTCGTCATCGCAGAACGCCACGAGTTCGGTGTCGAGCGCGAGGATCCCGCTGTTGCGTGCGCCGGCGAGGCCCGGCGTACGGTTGTTGACGATCACCTGCACCCGGTCGGCGGCAAGGCCGTGGTCCGGCTCGGCCTGGTCGTAGACGACGACCGCGCGCAGATCGCCGGCGTACTCCTGGGTCAAGACGGCGTCGAGCGCGCGGCGGAGCAGCTGGGGGCGGTCACGGGTGGGCAGTACCACTCCGACGGAGGGCAGCGGCAGGGCGGTCATGTGGACGCGGACCCCCGCCCCGACGCAGGAGGGGCCGGCGAAGGAGTGCGCAGCTCCTTATTGTTCGGGGGGTCTGCGGGGGGCGGAGCCCCCCGCAGGTAGCCGTAGCGCCGCAGCAGCGGGTAGGTCAACGCGGTGACCCGGCGGCGGTCGGCGGGCTCCAGCCGGGTCCGCCATTCCTCGTCGCGGCGCAGCAGGACAGGGCCGGTCTGGAACCGCATCGGGTTGCCGGACGCGGTGTGGTTGGCCGACAGCCGCGCGGTGACGCTGCCGTCGTCGTCCGCGGCGAGGAACGCCATGGCCGCGTCATCGCCGGGCAGGCCGGCGAACTCCGCGATCCGTCGCAGCGACTCGATGGGCGCGCGCAAGAACTCCTCGTACCGCACCCGCAGCGTGGGGACGCCACGCCGGGCGAACAGCGCGAACGCCCCGTTCTCCGCGTTCCAGTACGCGGCCGCCTTGGCCGGGGACCACTGCGCCATGAACTCTTCGCCGCCGGTCACCGCCTCTGGCCGGCGCACCTTCTTGGTCCAGGAATAGGCGACCCCGCGGCTGTCGCGTACGACGTGCAGCACCCGCAGATCGATCGCGCCGCCGGGGGCGGAGCCGGCAGCGCCGGTGACGGCGGCCCAGCGTAGGCAGCCGGCGAGCGAGGCCTGTTTGCTCGAGTCGATGAGCACCCGCGCGCCGCTCACCTCGGCCACGGCCCGGTAGAGCCGGACATAGTAGGAGACGTAGGCGTCGACGCGTTCGCGCGTGGCGGCCGGCAACCGCCGGCGGGCCAGCGCCGGGATGTGCCGGGTGCGGTCCACCGCGGCCCGCAGCGCCCGCAGCCGTTCGATGTCCACGCGCTCCCAGCCGCCGAACGCCACCTGGCCGACCTCGCGCCAAAACGCGCAGTCACCGAACGACGCGCCGCAGCCGCAGCGCTCGCCGCCCACGACGCCGCGTTCCCACAGGTGCACCACCTCGCCGAGCGAGATGGCGCCGGGCAGCTCGCCGAGCAGCCGGTCGAGCAATGTGGTGCCGCTGCGGCCAAGCCCGCCCAGGTAGAGCACTTTGGGGGCGTCCGCCGAGTGCGGGGGCGCTGCAGCGGGGACCGCGGGATCAGCGGGATCGGAAGGGCCGACAGGGGGTTCCATGGCACCCGTCTCGTTGTGGCGTGGAGTGGGGGTACGTCGGTCGTGCGCGGGGATCGGCTACTTGGCGTCGATGATCATCCCGGCGGCGACCGTCCCGTTGGTGGCCTCGTCGATGAGGATGAAGCCGCCGGTGAGCCGGTTGCGGTTGTAGTCGTCGACGAACAGCGGCTGGGTGACGCGCAGCCCCACGCGGCCGATCTCGTTGAGCCGCAGGTCCGACGCGTCCTCGTCCCGGTGCAGGGTGTTGACGTCCAGCCGGTAGTGCAGGTCGCGCACCAGCGCCCTGGCGGTACGGGTGGTGTGCTTGATCACCAGCTTCGTGCGGGGGGTGAGCGGCCGTTCGACCGACATCCAGCACACCATCGCCTCGATGTCCTGGGCGACCGTCGGCTGGTTGTGCGGCCGGCAGATCAGGTCGCCGCGCGAGATGTCGATGTTGTCGGCCAGCCGCAGCGTCACCGACATCGGCGGGAACGCCTCCTGGACGGGTCCGTTCGCCGTGTCGATGTCGGTGATGTGGGTGGTCAGCCCCGACGGCAGGTGCAGGACCTCGTCCCCCGGCTTGAGGACGCCGCCGGCGACCTGACCGGCGTAACCGCGATAGTCGTGCAGGTCGTGGTCGGTCGAGCGATGCGGCCGGATGACGTATTGCACGGGGAACCGGACGTCGATGAGGTTGCGGTCGGAGGCGATGTGCACGTGCTCCAGATGGTGCAGCAGCGAGGGCCCGTCGTACCACGGCATGTTGGCCGATCGGTCCACCACGTTGTCGCCGTGCAGCGCCGAGATCGGGATGAACGTCAGGTCGGTTACGTCGAGCTTGGCGGCGAACGCGGTGAACTCGTCGTGGATGCGCTCGAAGACCTGCTGGTCGTAGTCGACCAGGTCCATCTTGTTGACCGCCAGCACCAGGTGCGGCACCTTCAGCAGCGTCGTGAGGAAGGCGTGCCGGCGCGACTGCTCGATGATGCCCTTGCGGGCGTCGATCAAGATGATCGCCAGGTCGGCGGTGGACGCCCCGGTGACCATGTT
>CALAED010000300.1 GCA_937891035.1 uncultured Thermomonosporaceae bacterium
TGGCCGAGGAGTAGTTGGCCTGACCGAAGTTGCCGAACAGGCCGGCGGGCGAGGAGGTGTTGACGATGCGGCCGTAGCCGCGTTCGCGCAGGTGCGGCCAGGCGGCGCTGCTGACGAGGAACGAGCCCCGCAGGTGTACGGCGATGACCGCGTCGAAGTCGTCCGGGGTCATGTTCTTGAGCGATTTGTCGCGCAGGATGCCGGCGTTGTTGATGACGATGTCGACCTGGCCGAAGGCGTCCAGGGCCGTGCGGACGATCGCCTGCGCGCCCTCGGGGGTGGCCACGTTGCCGGGGTTGGCGACCGCGGCGCCGCCGGCCTTGGTGATCTCCTCGACGACCGCCTCGGCCGGGCCGCTCGACGCGCCGCCGCCGTGGACGTCCCCGCCCAGGTCGTTGACCACGACCTTCGCGCCACGCGCCGCCAGTTCCAGCGCGTGCCGCCGGCCGAGGCCATGTCCCGCTCCGGTGACGACCGCGACGCGCCCGTCATACCGCAGATCCGTCATCGTCGTTCTCCTCATCCTGCCCCAGGGCACCACAACGTACCTAGTCGTACCACGGGACCGAATCTCGCTCGGATCGAGCTTGGCTCAGGACTCGGGGACGGTCAGCGGCTCTTCTTCGGGTTGAACGCCACCGGCCGCCGGCTTCGACGACCTGCGGTGCCGGCGTACGGTCCAGACCACGAGCGCCGCGGTAAGCAGGACCGCGATGACGATGGCCATGCCCCTGCCCACGTACTGCGCGGTCCGTTCGAACGCCTCGCCGAGGAAATAGCCGCCGAGCGTGAACCCGGCCCCCCACACGACGCCGCCCAGCACGTTGAAGACGAGGAACTTCGGATACGGCATGCGCGAGCTGCCGACCAGCGCCGGCATCAGCGCGCGCAGCAGCGCGGTGAACCGGCCCATGAAGACCGCGACCGCGCCGCGCCGGCGGATGAGGTCTTGTGCCCAGCCGACCTTGGCCTGATGGCGGCGCATCGCCCGGACGCTCAGCAGCCGCGGCCCGAATCGGCGCCCGACCTCATAGCCGACGCTGTCGCCGACACTGGCCGCGATCACCACGATGATGATCAGCAGCGGCAACGAGACGCGGTCTTGCGCGGCCAGCACGCCGCCCACCACGATCGCCGTCTCACCAGGAAAGATGAACCCGAAGAAGAGAGCCGCCTCGGCGAAGACCAGTGCCGCCACGATGGCGTAGATCACCGGCCCGTGCAGGTCCAGCAGCGCGGCAGAGATGTGATGCACCTGTTCAACACCCCGAATGGCGTCGCCCCATGTGTCTGTATCGTAGTCATGGAACCACGCGACCAGGTCACCCTTGGGGATGAGAATGACGGCGCAAGAGTTCCGAGACGGACGCTTCGTCCGACAGGCCAACCGCTTCACAGACAAGATCACCGCCGACGGGTCAAGCGGATATCCGGCCGAGTCGGGGCGCTATCGGCTTTATGTGTCGTACGCGTGTCCCTGGGCGCATCGGACGCTGATCGTCCGGCACCTGCTCCGGCTGCACGACGTCATCGGGGTGACGGTCGCCGACCCGATCAGGGACGAGCGCGGCTGGCGCTTCCCCAAGGACGACCCCGTCACGGGCTCGCGCTTCCTCTCCCAGCTCTACGTCGCGAGCGATTCGTCGTACGAGGGCAGGTACACCGTGCCGTGCCTCTGGGACACCAGGACTCGGCGCCTGGTGACCAACGACTTTCCGCAGATCACGTTGACCATGGAGACCGAGTTCTCGGCCTATCACAGCGCCGACGCGCCCGACCTTTACCCCGAGGAGCTCCGCCCCGAGATCGACGAGATCAACGAGGTGATCTTCCACAACGTCAACAACGGGGTCTACAAGGCCGGGTTCGCACGCAGCCAGCAGGCCTACGAGGAGGCCTTCGACGCGCTGTTCGCCACGCTCGACGAGCTGGAACGGCGGCTGGCGACGCGACGCTATCTCCTCGGCGACCGGATCACCGAGGCCGATGTCAGGCTCTTCCCGACGCTGGTCAGGTTCGACTCCGTATACCACGGCCACTTCAAGTGCAATCTGCGGCGACTCGTCGACTACCCCAACCTCTGGGCGTACACGCGCGACCTCTATCAGCAGCCGTCGTTCCACGAGACCACCAACTTTGATCACATCAAGCGGCACTACTACCTGACCCACCCGCACCTCAACCCGACCGGGATCGTGCCCAAGGGGCCGGCGCTCGACTGGACCGCGCCGACCGGCCGGGACCAGCTCGCGCCGCACGAGACGACGGAGCCGGGGGCCGGCGAGGCGGCCCGCGCCGCCGAGGCGGTGGCAGCGGCGGAGGCGGCAGCGGCGGAGGCGAGCCGGACATGACGCGGCACGCCGACTTCGCGCTGGCCTT
>CALAED010000301.1 GCA_937891035.1 uncultured Thermomonosporaceae bacterium
GTCTGGCTCAGTGAGTGACACCGCGGTACGGACGGCCCCGCCCGAGCACGGGCGGGCCGCCCAGCGGGCCCGCGCCGCGCGCACGGCGTGGGTTCGCCGCCGCGACCGCCGCGGCATCTTCTTCGTCGCGCCGTTCCTCGGCGCGTTCGTGCTCTTCGTCCTCGTGCCGCTGGGGTATGCGGTCTATTCGAGCGTTTACACCACCCGCATCATCGGCGGGACCACCTTCGCCGGCGCCGACAACTACCGGCAGGTGCTCGGCTCGGGCCTGTTCTGGAACGGCGTCGCGCGCGTGGTGGTCTTCGGTGCCGTCCAGATCACGATCATGCTGGCCATCGCGTTCTTCTTCGCGGCCATCTTCGATCTCGGTCTGGTGAAGTTCGGCCGGACGTGGCGGACGATCTACTTCATCCCGTTCGCGGTGCCGATCGTCGTCGCCACGCTGATGTGGGGATTCCTGCTGCAACCGCGGTTCGGGCCGTTCCCTCGCCTCGCGGAGGCGCTGGGCTTTCCCGGGACCAACTTCCTGTCCGAGAACATGATGCTCCCGTCGATCATCGTGATCGTCATCTGGGAGTGGACCGGTTACAACATGATCATCCTGTACACCGCGCTCAAGTCGGTGCCGCGCGACATCGTCGAGGCGGCGCTGATCGAGGGCGCGCCGGTACGGAAGATCGTCCTCAAGATCAAGCTGCCCATGGTACGGCCGGCCATCGTGATGCTGATCTTCCTCAACTCGATCGGCGCTTCGCAGCTGTTCGTGGAGCCGCTGATCCTGAACAACTACCAGTCCGGGGTGATCACGAACTATTACACGCCGACCTACTTCATCTACAACACCGCCGTCGCCGGGTCGCAGTACAACCTCGCGGCCGCCATGGCGGTGATCCTCGGCCTGGTCGTCGTGCTCATCTCGATCGCCGCCCTGATCTTCCGCCGTCGGAAGGGGGAGCTCACGTGACCGCCATCGACCTGCCGGACGCGCACCGCGAGTCCCGGCGGGAGCGCCGCCACCGCCGGCGCCTCCAGGAGGAGGCCGCCACGATCCCCATCAAGCTGTACGGGCTGCGGCGCGGCACGGTCACCGCGCTCACGGTGCTGTGCGCGCTGTTCGCCGTCTTCACCTTGATCCCGGTCGCGTGGATCATCATCAACTCGACCAAGACGCAGACCAACCTGTTCCAGACGTTCGGCTTCTGGTTCGCCCGGCCGTTCGCGTTCTTCGAGAACTTCGGCAGGCTATTCGAGAACGTCGGCGGCAACGGGACGTTCTTCCGGTGGTTCGGCAACACCGTGCTGTACGCGGTGCTCGGCGGGGGCGGCGCCACGGTGCTGTGCACGATGGCCGGGTACGGGTTCGCCCGGTACCGGTTCCGCGGCTCGCAGGCGATGTTCTATGCCGTCATGGCGGCGCTCATGGTGCCCATCACCGCGATCACGTTCCCGCTGTTCCTCGTCTACACCAAGGTGAACCTGATCAACTCGATCTGGGGGATGGTGCTGCCCAGCCTGGTGAGCCCGGTCGGCATGTACCTGATGCGCACTTACGTCCAGCTGTCCGTGCCGCGGGAGCTCATCGACGCGGCCCGGATCGACGGCGCGGGCGAGGTCCGGATCTTCTTGCGCATCGCGCTGCCGCTCATGGTGCCGGGCGTGATGACCGTGTTGCTGATCAGCGTCGTCGCGGTGTGGAACAACTACTTCCTGCCGTTGCTCATCTTCAGCAAGAACGAACTCTTCCCGATGACGGTGGGGATGGGAGTGTGGAGCTACTCCGCGGCGTCGACCAGCGGCACCGACGTCCTGTATCCGATGATCGTGATAGGTGGTCTCGTCACCATCGTTCCGCTGATCGGGCTGTTCCTGCTGTTGCAGCGCTACTGGCGCGGCGGCCTGCTGCTCGGCAGCATCGCCAACTGACCGCGGCCTGAGGCCACCCGGCCGCTACAGCTCTTTCAGGAGGGTGATCAGGTGGCGCGGCGTGCTGGTGGTGGGCGCCGCCTCAACGCACAGCCGGTTCATCACCCGCATGTAACCCTCGACCTCGTGCGCCTTGTCGAGGTAAAGGGCGCTGCTGAGCTGTTCGAGGTAGACCACGTCGGACAGCGCGGGCTCGGCGAACCGCAAGATGGTGAAGGCGCCTCCGGCCGCGGCATGACCACCGGCCGCGAACGGGATGATCTGCATCGTGACGTTCGGCAGCTCGGTCGCCTCGATCAGGTGTTCCAGTTGCGCGCGCATCGCCCGGCGGCCGCCGAGCGGACGGCGCAGCACCGCTTCGTCCACCACCGCCCACAGCCGCGGCGCGTTCGCCTCGAACAGGCATCTTTGCCGCGCCATGCGCAGGGCGACCCGCTGCTCAAGCTCGTCCTCGCGTGCGTCGGGGAAGCCCAGCTTGATGACGGCGCGGGCGTAGGCCTCCACCTGCAGCAGGCCGGGCACGAACTGGACCTCGTAGGTCCTGATCAGCGAGGCGGCCGCCTCCAGGCTGATGTACACCTCGAACCAGTTCGGCAACACGTCGCTGTAGCGGTGCCACCAGTCCGGCTTGTTGGCCTCTCTGGCCAGCGACACGGTCGCCGCGTGCTTGTCGGGGTCGGTGACACCGTAGAGCCGAAGCAGATCGGCGACGTCACGCTCTTTGAACCCGACCTTGCCCGACTCCATGCGGCTGATCTTGGAAGCGGAGCCGCGGATGGCACTGCCGGCGGTCGCCGCCGAAACTCCACGTGACTCACGCAACGCACGCAGCTGCGCGCCGAGCAGAATCCGCAGTACGGTCGGCCCTCCGTTTGGATAGGAAGCGACGTGACTCGACGACGCGTCCCCCTCCGCTGGAACAATGCCCATAGATCTTCCCAGATGCGTATCTGTGTCCCCCTCGGCCCTCGGTGAGTCTCCCATATTCGACGTCACCTGGACACCCTCTGCGGACAGGGCATTCCGTTAAATCCGGACGAACAGAACTCTGACTACTCTGCGAAGTTATTTGACTACAATTTTGATGGACACGGGGAGTGAGGTTATGCACACTGACTGTGCATGAGTCGTTACCCCCTCCGCATTCGGCGGCGACACCTCACGATGCCATCCGGCATTCGCCGCCGCCGATGGCGGTGCGGGGTTGACCGAGAAGGGAAAGCCATGCGCGTCAAGCAGATCATCGGCCTCGCACTGGCCGGCCTGGGGGTCAGCGCCTTCCTGGCGACGGCCTCGGCGGCGGGTGCCGAGCCGGCACGCGGCCCGGTCCAAGCCCCGGCCCACCAGGCCGCGGCGCTGCCCCCAGGCTGGCAGCTCGTGACCTTGCCCAACGCCAACGTCCCCAACTTCCAGCGCCGCACGCTCTACTGCCCAGGCGCCAAGCGCGTCCTCGGCGGGGGCGGCGAGGCCCG
Organism: uncultured Thermomonosporaceae bacterium; assembly: GCA_937891035.1. Classification (GTDB taxonomy): domain Bacteria; phylum Actinomycetota; class Actinomycetes; order Streptosporangiales; family Streptosporangiaceae; genus CALAED01. The sequence continues at coordinate 3,396 of CALAED010000301.1, forward strand.
CGGCAACGGCGCGATCCTGGTCGGCTCCTTCCCCACCGACGACGGACGAGGCTGGATCGCCCTCGGGCGCCAGATCGGTTACAGCGACGTCGGCATCAGCGTCTTCGCCATCTGCGCTGATTGATCTTGCCTCTGCTCCACCGGCTCCGGTCGCGGCCCGCGACCGGAGCCGGCCCATGCCATGGGGTCCATGACGACGAACCCGTCGGCCGATCGACATCGCGGCAGCCTGACACTTGCTATCAACGGCCAGTAAGCGGCGCTATCGTCGTCGATATGGAGGAAAACAGGGCCCGGCGCGTGGTCGACGCCTTGCGCGACCGTGGCATCAACGCCCACCTGCTGCGGGCCGGCGTGGGGCAGTTCGGCGTCCGCGTCTCGCTGCCGGGCGGGCGTGAGGCTGAGTGGGACACCGACGGCACGGCCGGCCT
>CALAED010000302.1 GCA_937891035.1 uncultured Thermomonosporaceae bacterium
TCCCTGGCCAGGCGGCAGCCGCCACCCGCCCCCGGGTACGGCCCGCCACCCGGCCAGCGGCCACCGCCTGGCCCGCGCCCGTACGACCAGCCGGGTCAGCCGCCGCCGGGCTCCTTCCCGCACTGACCCCGGCGCGAGGGACGCCGCGGCCGCCCCTACGATGATTGTCGTGGTCGCGCACTCCGATAAGACGGGCACGCCGAGTCCGCTGGTCAGGCTGCGGGACGCGGTGTGGCACCCGACCGCGTCCTCGCTTCGGTCGCTGGCGCTGCTCGGCGTGATCGCCAACGCCGGCATCATCGTCAGCGGCGGCGCCGTCCGGCTCACCCAGTCGGGCCTCGGCTGCCCCAGCTGGCCGAAGTGCACCGGCGACTCCCTCGTCCCCACCCGAGACAGCGGGCACCCCGCGCTCAACATGGCGATCGAGTTCGGCAACCGCACCCTGACCTTCCTGGTCCTCGCCGTGGCGGTGGCCGTCTTCGTCGCGGCCGCCCGTCTCACCCCGCGCCGCCGCGGCTTGCTCAGGCTGGCCGCGCTGCAGCCGCTCGGCGTCGTGGCGCAGGCGGTGTGGGGCGGTGTGACCGTGCTCACCAAGCTGCATCCGGCCACGGTCGCCGCGCACTACATGCTGTCGGCGGCCATCCTTGTGGCGGCGTACGCCCTGTACGCCCGCACCGCCGAGGGTGACGCGCCGCCCACGCCGCTCGTCGGCCCGCGCCTGCGCGCGCTGGCGTTCGTCCTCACCGCGGTTGTCGTCGCGCTGCTCGCCGCCGGCACGATCGTCACCGGCACCGGCCCGCACGCCGGCGATGCCGCCGCCCAGCGCTTCGGCTTCGACATCGAAGAGGTGACCCGCGTCCACGGCGGGCTCGCCTGGCTCACCGTGGCGCTGACGGTCGCGCTCATCATCTGCCTGCGCCGCGCCCACGCCCCGGAACGGGTGCGCCGCCGCGCCACGGCGCTCCTCGTCATCGAGCTGGCGCAGGGCGCGATCGGCTACGCACAGTACTACCTCGGCGTGCCCGCACTCCTCGTCGGCCTGCACATGCTGGGCTCGGCGCTGCTCTGGCTGGCGGCCCTCGCGGTGATCTTCGCCACCCGGTCCCGAGACATGGAGCGGCTCGCGATTGTCGATCATGGTGACGAGCTTTTCGAAGGCCAGGAAAGAGCGGCCGTTACGCCGTCGGCCCGTCGGCCGTCGCGTGCCTAGCCCGGCGCGTGCACCCGCCTGGGTCGCGCCTTCCGCGCACCTCAGCTCTCGCCTAATCCGGCCATGGACGCCGAGCGCATGGCGGCCGCCCGAGGCCCGCTAGGGGCGCCTCGGGCCGGGGTCGTTGATCGCCGCGGCGGTGAGGCGGCATCGCCCGTTTTGGCAGTCGTCGAGGGCGCGGATGGCGGCCTGGCGGGCGCGCTGGAGCTCGGCGATCTTGGCGTCGAGGCGCTCGACGACGGCCTCCAGGCGCCATCGTTCGCTCTCGCAGGTGGCGTCGCCCTGGTCGTGGGCGTGCAGGGCGTCGATGATTTCGTCCAGGGTGAGGCCGAGGTCTTGGAGGGCGCGGGCCGTCCGGATGCGTTCCACCGCGGCGGGAGTGAAGACCCGGTATCCCGATGGGCGGCGGGCGGGGGCGGGCAGGATGCCGCGGCGTTCGTAGAAGCGGACGGTGTCGATGCTCACGCCGGCCGCACGGGCGACCTGTCCGATCTTCATGTCTATCACCCCTTGACTCTGGACTCGACTCCAGACTTTAGGGTCGTGTCTCGACAGGTCACAACCAGGTGACCGCACACCCGCAAGGAACGAAGCCCCATGGACCCAACGGCCGACACCAAGAACATCCCGATCGTGTGTGACATGACCACCGCACCCGACACCGCCGCCGAGCGGATCGCCGAATACCGGCGGCTGTTCACCCAGGCCTTGATCGGCCGGGAGAAGACCGCGCGGGGGATCCGGTTCCGGTTCCGCGCGGCAACCGGCATCGAGGCGTGGGTGCGAGACCTGGCCGCCCGGGAGAAGGCCTGTTGTGCCTTCTTCGACTTCACCATCACCACCGTCGAGGACCAGGTGCTGTGGGACGCCACAGTCGTCGACGACGACGTCGCCCGCGCCCTGCTGGCCGAGTTCTATGCCCTGCCCGACACCATCGGACAGGGACAGCAGGCGCCGCTCGACCGGTTCACCGGGCTCGGGCTGCGCGTCATCGGCGATCCGGCCGGCTCTTGAGGAGGAAGGCGCGCAGGTCGTCGAGGGGCCAGGTGTTGATGACGTCATCGGGGGTGAGCCAGCCGCGCTGGGCGGTGCCGACCCCGTAGCGGACGTTGCCGTGGTGGCGGATGGCGTGTGCGTCGCTGTCGATGGAGAACTTCACGCCGTACCGCTTGGCCCGCCGGATCAGGTCGGCGGGCAGGTCGAGCCGGTCGGGGAAGGAGTCGACCTCCAGGGCGGTGCCGGTGCGGGCGGCGGCCTTGAAGACCTCGTCCCAGTCGGCGTCGACCGACGATCGTTTGCCGATGAGCCGGGCGGTCGGATGGCCGATGATGTTGACGTAAGGGTTCTCGCAGGCGGCGATGAGGCGCCTGGTCATGTCGGCGGCCCTTTGGGTGAAATGCGAATGGACCGAGGCGACGCACACGTCGAAGCCCGCGAGGAAGTCGCCCGGCCAGTCGACGCCGCCATCAGGGTCGATGTTGAGTTCGGTCCCGTGCAGCAGCGTCATGTCCGGGTGGCGTTCCTGCAGCGCGCGGACCCGCTCACGCTGGGCGAGCATCTTTTCGTCCGTCATCCGCTGCATGTAGAGGTTGGGAGCGTGATCGGTGATCGCGTAGTAGGCCAGCCCGCGCTCGGCCGCGGCCGCGACCATCTCGTCCAGCGGCGCGAGCCCATCGGTCAGGTCGGTGTGGCTGTGCAGGTCACCGCGTAGGTCGTCGAGCGTGACCAGCGCCGGCAGCTCGCGCCGCTGCGCCGCCTGGATCTCGCCGCCGTCCTCCCGCAGCGTCGGCGGGATCCACGGCAGGCCGAGCCGCTCGTAGACCTCCTCCTCGGTGGCCGAGACGATCAGCTCCTCGGACTCGGCGTCGAACAGGCCGTATTCCGACAGCTTCAACCCGGCCCGCACGGCGATCTCCCTGGTGCGGATGTTGTGCGCCTTGGCGCCGGTGAAGTACTGCAGCGCCGCGCCCCACGACTCGGGCGGAACGACCCGCAGGTCGACCTGCAGGCCTTTGGTGGTGCGGATCGAGGTCTTCTTGTCGCCGTGGGCGATCACGTCGGCGGCGTACGGCAGC
>CALAED010000303.1 GCA_937891035.1 uncultured Thermomonosporaceae bacterium
GAGCAGGCGCCCCATGCCGACGATCACTAGCTACACCACAAACGCGACTTGACCGTGGGAGCGAGGGTTCTGCACCGCTGGACTGTCTCGTGCGGGAACCGGCCTGTTGATGGGAAAGATGTCGGTTGGAGGAAGAGGTCATGGATGTGACCCCCATGCTGATCGGTGGCGAGTGGCGTACTACTGCGCGTGGCAGGGCTGAGAGTGTTACGTCGCCGTACGACGGCTCGGTAGTGGGCACCGTTCCGGTGGCGGGACTCGGCGACGTGGACGAGGCGCTTGCGGCAGCGGAAGCAGGAGCTGGCCTCTGGCGGCGCACCCCGGCGCACGAACGAATGCGAATTCTCTTGCGTGCGGGGGAGCTTGCCGATGAGCGGGCCGACGAGATCGCCCGCACGATCAGCGCCGAGGTCGGCAAGACGATTACAGAAGCCCAGGGGGAAGCATCACGCTCTGGAGAGATCATTCGGCTGGCCGCCTTCGAAGGCACGCAGCTGTATGGCCACACCTTGCCCTTGGACGCCAATCGCGGAACGGGACTGGACAAGCTCGGCTTTACGCTGCGCCAGCCCTGCGGTGTGGTCGTTGCCATCTCACCGTTCAACTACCCGGCCCTGCTGGTGCTGCACAAGCTCGCACCCGCGCTGGCCGCCGGTAACGCCGTCGTGTTGAAACCGGCACGCACTACTCCCCTGACCGCTTTTTCGCTAGCCGCATGTTTTGTCGATGCCGGTTTGCCAGCGGGCGTGCTTTCCGTAATTACGGGACCGGGTGGGGAGTTGGGCGATGCACTCGTGACCGATCCGCGGGTTCGCAAGATTTCGTTTACTGGTTCCACCGCTATCGGCGAACGGATAACCCGCATGGCTGGCCTGAAAAAGCTGTCGCTGGAGCTTGGTGCGTCATGTCCGGTGATCGTGATGCCAGATGCGGATCTGGAACTGGCGGCAAGCGCGGTCGCTGCAGGTGGCTACGTGAACGCGGGCCAAGTGTGTATCTCGGTGCAGCGGGTCATCGCTCATCCCGCGATCAGTGGTGACTTCCTCGACGCGCTCGTACCCAAGGTCAAGGCGATCAAGGTGGGAGACCCGTCTTCTCCAGACACCGACATGGGCACGCTCATCAGCAGCGCCGAGGCGGAGCGGGTCCGGCAGTGCATTGTCGCGGCTGCTGACGCCGGCGCTCGCGTGCTTGCGGGAGGTGAGCGCGACGGCAGCATGGTGGCGCCGAGCGTGGTCGCTGACGTTGACCCTGTCTCACCGTTTGCTCAGGACGAGCTGTTCGGCCCGGCTGTTGCGGTGAGCGCTGCCTCCGACTGGCAGTCCGCCGTGACGCAAGCCAATGGGACGGCGTACGGGCTGGCGGCAGGGATCTTTACCTCGGACGTGGCGGGCGCCGTGCGCGCGATACGGGAGATCGACGCTGGCAGCATTCACATCAACTGGACGCCACTGTGGCGCGCGGACCTCATGCCGTATGGCGGTCTCAAGGGCAGCGGGATCGGCAAGGAGGGTCCGCGTTGGGCTGTCGAGGAGATGACCGAGGTCAAGACGGTGGTCTTCCATGGCCGCCCCTGGCAACTCGACGTGCATCACCTGATGGAAGAGGGTGGGGAGGCGGGCAGCTAGGGGTGTCTCCGTAGTGGAGCCAACCGGAGCCATGGATCCAAAGTGCGCTGCCGTACGTCCGATGGGAGATCGGTAAATGAACAAGTCGTCCAAGGGGAGGACGGTGCGGCTGACCGTCGCACAGGCCGTGGTCACGTATTTGTCCCGTCAGTACTCGGTCGCTGACGGGCGGCGTCGTCGTCTTGTCCCGGCCGCGCTGGGAATCTTCGGTCACGGGAACGTGGCTGGTCTCGGCCAGGCCTTGGATCAGCTGAGTGATGCGTTGCCGTTCATCCAGGGCCGCAACGAGCAGGCGCTGGTGCACATGGCGGCCGGCTTCGCGAAGGCGACGCGGCGACATGCGACGTTGGCGGTCACTGCGTCGGTTGGGCCGGGCGCGATGAATTTGGTGACCGGGGCGGCTCTGGCGACGGTGAACCGGCTGCCGGTGGTGTTGCTGCCCGGGGACACGTACGCGACCCGGCGCCAAGGGCCGGTGTTGCAGCAGTTGCAGCATCCGGTGGAGGCGGATGCGTCGGTGAACGACGCCTTCCGGCCGGTGTCCCGGTTCTTCGATCGGATCAGCCGGCCGGAGGCGTTGTTGACCGCGTTGCCGGCGGCGATGCGGGTGTTGACCGATCCCGCACAGACCGGGGCGGTGGTGCTGTCGCTGCCGCAGGACGTGCAGTCGCACGCGTACGACTGGCCGGCCGACTTGTTCGCGGAGCGCGAGTGGGTGATCCGCCGGCCGGTACCGGATACCGAGGAGATCGATGCGGTCGTTCAGTTGCTGGCCGCGGCCGAAAAGCCGCTGATCATTGCCGGCGGTGGCGTGATCTACTCCGGCGCCACCCGGGAGCTGGAGGCGCTGGCCGCAACCGCCGGGATTCCGGTCGCGGAGACGTTCGCCGGCAAGGGTGCGGTGCAGCAGCGGGCTTGGTGGCAGCTCGGCGGCATCGGTCTGGAAGGGACCCCCGCGACCAATGATCTGGCTCGGGAGGCGGATCTGGTCTTGACGGTCGGATCGCGGTTGACCGACTTCGCGACGGCCTCGCAGTCGTTGTTCCAGAACCCCGACGTTCGGTTCGCGAGCGTCAACGTCGATGTTCAGGACGCCGGCCGGCTCGGTGCAACCGGAATCGTTGCCGACGCGAAGCGGGTGCTCGCCGCGTTGACTCGCGCGGTCGAGGACGCGCAGATCAGGAGCCCATCCGCCTGGCAAGACCAGGTGCGGGAGCGCAACGAGCGGTGGCTGGCGGAGCGGGCGGCCGCGCTGGACCCCGACACGGAGTTCGACAAGTCGACGGTGCCCGCAGACTCCGATGTGGTGACCGGGACGGATGCAGTGCTGACCCAGGGACAGATCATTGGCCTCTTGCAGGAACACGCTCAGCACGGCGACACGATTATCGCGGCCGCGGGTGGGCCGCCGGGGGATCTGCAGAAGGTGTGGGATGCCACCGACGGTCGCTACTGCCATCTGGAGTTCGGCTTCTCCTGCATGGGCTATGAGATTCCCGCCGGGATTGGAGTCAGGTTGGCCTTCCCCGACCGGCGCAAGCGGGTGGTGTCGTTCATCGGTGACGGTACGTTCCTCATGGCCCCATCAGAGCTGCTGACCGCCGCCCAGGAAGGGCTGCCGGTCACTGTCGTCATCCCGGAGAACCACGGCTATCAGGTCATCCACCGGTTGCAGATGCTGCGCAGTGGACGCGAGTTCGGCAACGAATTCCGCTATCGGGACAGCAGCCTCAACCTCGCGGACAGGCAGGCCGCGCCCAAGCAGCCTCGGCTGGAAGGCGACTACCTGCGCGTGGATCTTCTGGAGATTGCCCGAGGCCTAGGGGCGCGAGCGATCCGGGCCACGACGGCAGCAGAAGTGCGCGGGGCGCTCGCGGAGACCAGGGACCACGACGGCCCAGTCGTCCTGGTGATTCCGGCGATCCCGCACGCCGACCTGCCCCCTGCCGGGGCTTGGTGGGACGTCGCGCCTGCCGAGGTGTTCGAACAGGAGGCGATCGCCCAGCTTCGGGCCGAGTACGAGGCCGGCCTGACCTCCCAACGGTGGTTCGGATGACCTCTGCAGTCACCACGGCCAACGGCGTGGCCTCTCCACTGAACCATGGTCAGCTGCGAGCCCGACTGGCTGCGGGTGAGAAGACGGTGGGCACGTTCCTAGGCACGGCCTCGGCAGTCACGGCGGAGGTGTGTGCTGCGGCCGGCGTGGACTGGGTGCTGCTGGATCTCGAGCATGGTGCCGGCGGTGAGGAGCAGGTCGGCGCAGTTGTCATTGCCGCCGCAGCCTACGAGGTCCCCACCGTGGTCCGGGCAGAGTCCGCGGCCCGGATCCGTCTCGGCCGGGTTCTTGATCTCGGCGCGGCGGGGGTCATGCTGCCGCGGCAGGACACCGCTGTCGAGGTCCGCGAGGCGTTGCGGCATCTCCGCTATCCCCCAGACGGCGATCGAGGGGTGGCGACGTACAACCGGGCTTGTCGCTTCGGCCTGGATCCCGGAGCCCTCGACCGCGCCAACACAGAGATTCTCGCTCTGGTGCAGATCGAGTCGGCCCGGGCCGTGGAGCACGTGGAGGAGATCGCTGCGCTGGACGGGGTCGATGTCCTGTTCGTCGGCCCCCGTGATCTCAGCCACGACCTGGGAGTCCCAGGCGACATGCAGGCGCCAAGCTATCTCGCCGCGCTGGACCGGGTTCGCACGGCCGCTCAACGATTCGGAAGAGGGTGTGGCCTCCTGGTCCCTGACGGCGCCGCCGCAGCGGAACGGCACAAGCAGGGCTGGACCTTCGTCGCGATTGGCTCGGACTCGACGCTGCTGGCCGCCGCGCTCGACGCCGAGCTGGCGCAGGCGCGAGGGCCCGGTTGACCGCTTCCAGCAATCGGGACGGGTGGACAAGATGGATACAGGAGAGGCAAGTGATGACGACGACCAGGAGCGGCACCGGTGGTGAGCCGGTGACGCCCCCCACCCAGCGGGTGACGTCGTGACAGCGGAGCGTCCTGTCGTCGTGGCCCTCGGTTCGGTAGATCCGGCGTTGGTCACCGACATCCTCGGCGACGAAGTGATGTTCGTCCCCGACCCTGACGCGGAGGACCTCACTGTTGCCGTTGGGGCCATCGTCCGGGCTGACGCCGTCGTCGATGCAGCCCTGCTCGATCGGGCGCCACGGCTGCGCGTCCTTGCTCGCACCGGCGTCGGCGTCGATCTCGTCGACCTCGCGGCAGCCAGCGCAAGGGGAATCCCGGTCGCCATCACACCCGGCAGTGGAACCCGAGCCGTCGCCGAGGGTGTCCTCGGGCTGGCTCTGCATCTAGTCAAGCGGTTGGGGCCGTTGACGGATCTCGTTCGGGAGGGCCGCTGGGCTGAGCGCGCCCAGGTCCCGGTAGGCGACCTCGAGGGCGGGACGATGGGGATCATCGGCTACGGCCGAATAGGGCGGCGAGTTGGCGAACTGGCCACGGCGTTCGGCATGCGGCTGCTCGCGTACGACCCCTTCAGCCCGCCGCCTGCCGACATAGCGTGTCCTGACCTGGTCCGCCTGGCCGCCGAGAGCGACGTCGTGACGCTGCACGTACCCATGACTGAACAGACGCACCACCTCGTCGACAAGGCGTTCCTGGACCGGCTACGGCCGGGGACGATACTGGTCAACTGCGGCCGTGGCGGGCTGCTCGACCTCGACGCCGCTCTCGCCGCGCTCCAGTCCGGGCGGCTCGGCGGTGTCGGGCTGGATGTGTACGAGCCGGAGCCCCCACAGCACCACCCCCTCTTCGACCACCCCAACGTGGTCCTCACACCCCACCTGATGGGGCTGACCCGACGAGCCAATGCGGCCACGTTCGCTGACGCGGCCCGCGGCGTCATCGACGTGCTCGCCGGCCGCCGGCCGGCCGCCGTCGCGAACCCCGACTGGGAACACGCATCCGCGACAAGCACCCGCCACGACTGATCCCTGCCATCACGCACTCAGAAAGGTCACCCTCCATGTCGCGGTCGGCTCTGCCTCCACAGTCCTCGCCTCAGCCGCACAACCAACGGTCCTGGAACTCCGGACACCCTCTGCCGCTCCCTTAAACATCACTACACGTGGAAGGGGGAAAGACCCATGACAACCACAGCACCGACGATGCCAGCGGCAGTGTTCGCCGACATCGGCAAA
>CALAED010000304.1 GCA_937891035.1 uncultured Thermomonosporaceae bacterium
GAGGTCGGCGGCGACGCCGTCGCCTACACCGAGCCCGACGAGGAGAGCATCGCCGCCGCGATCCGCGCGCTGCTGGACCATCCGGAGCGCCGCAAGGCACTCGCCGAGGCCGCCTTCGTCCGCTCGCAGGAGTTCACCTGGGCCGCTTCCGCCGAGGCCCATATGGCCTCCTACCAGCGGGCCATGACCGGCTAACGGTCTCCACCAGCGGCTCGGCTCAAGTACCATCGCGGCAGGCCGCTGGACGGTGCTGTCACGACGTTGCGGACGGGGTGGGGAACGCTTGGAAGCGATTTTGCTGGTCGGCGGCCAGGGCACGCGGCTGCGGCCACTGACGATCTCGACGCCGAAACCGTTGTTGCCCACGGCGGGGGTCCCGCTGCTCGAACACCAACTCACCCGCGCCCGCGCCGCCGGGGTACATCGCATCGTCTTCGCCACGTCCTATCGCGCCGAGATGTTCGCCGACGCCTTCGGCGACGGCTCGCGACTCGGCCTGGACATCACGTACGTCACCGAAGACGAGCCCCTCGGCACCGCCGGCGCGATCCGTAACGCATCGGCGGCCCTGACCTGCGGCCCGGACGCCGGCGTGCTGGTGCTGAACGGCGACATCCTGTCGGGACACGACATCGCCGCACAGGTCGCCGCGCATGAGAAGGCCGAAGCCGACATCACCCTGCATCTCACCCTGGTCGATGACGCACGTCGGTACGGTTCGGTGCCCACGGATGAGGCCGGGCGGGTCATCGCCTTCGTGGAGAAGTCAGCCAACCCACCGACGAACCAGATCAACGCCGGCTGCTACGTCTTCCGCCGTTCCGCCATCGACCAAATCCCCTCCGACCGCGTGGTCTCGGCGGAGTACGAGACTTTTCCCGAGTTGCTCGCCGCCAAGGCCACGATCGTCGGGTACGTGGAGGCGGCCTATTGGCTGGATGTGGGGACTCCAGCCGCATTCGTCCAGGGCTCCTGTGACCTCGTCCGAGGCCGCATGTCGTCGCCCGCCGTGCCCCCGACCGTTGATGGACGGGCAGTGCTGCTGGCCGGCGCGGAGGTGGCTTCCGACGCGATCGTTTCCGATGGCGCCACAGTGGGCGTCGGCGCCCGCGTCGAAGCAGGTGCGACGATCGAAAGCAGCGTCCTTTTCGACGAGGCCGTCGTCGAGGCCGGGGTGCGGGTGTCACGGTCGGTGATCGGCAAGCGAGCGCGCGTCTGTGCCGGCGCGATGCTCGACGACGCGGTCATCGGCGACGACGCCGTCGTCGGGCCGGGCAACGAACTGCGCGGCGGTCTCCGCCTCTGGCCCGGCGTCGAACTCCCTGCCACCGCCGTCCGCTTCTCCGCCGACAGGTGAGAGTCATCCAAAATGGCTTTCCGCCATCCGCTGGTATTGATTTCTGGAAAGTCGTCTAACTGCATCCAGGTCTCCATAGATCTTGATAAGTGACGGGCTTGTCGCGGTCCGTGAATATACAACGTGCATAAATAATGTAATTTGCGAAGAACTGCGACGCGCCCACGATGCGTACGATCGATGTCGTGGCGGCCGGGTCGGAGGAGGAGCTGTGACGACGTACGGCTTGTTGGTCTTTGATGGCGCTGAGGAGCTCGATTTCGTCGGGCCGTGGGAGGTCTTCACCGCCTCGTCCATGACCCGCGACAACGCCGACACGGCGGTGCTCATCGCCGAGCGCGGCGACCCGGTCCGCTGCGCCAAGGGGATGCGGGTGCTGCCCGATCACACGCTGACCGGCCATCCGCCGCTCGACGTGCTGCTCGTGCCGGGCGGCCTGGGCACCCGCCGCGAGGTGTCGAACCCGGCGGTGATCGAGTGGATCAAAAAGACCTCCGCCGAGGCCGCGTGGGTGACCAGCGTGTGCACCGGCGCGCTGTTGCTGCACGAGGCGGGTCCGGCACGCGGTCGCCGCGTGGCCACGCACTGGTCCTTCGAAGAGGAGCTGCGGGGGCGCGGCGACATAACGGTGGTCGGCGACGCCCGTTACGTGGTGGACGGCAACGTGGTCACCAGCCAGGGCGTCTCCGCCGGGATCGATATGGCGCTGTGGCTGGTCGGCCGGCTGCACGGACGCGACCACTCCCGCGCCGTACGCCGCTACATCCAGTACGAGCCGGCCCCGCCATACCTCGCCGACGAACCGAACCCCAGCTGACGGGCGGCGAACTGGCCAGGCGAGTTCTCCCGGCACGGCCCGAGCGGGGGCAGACTAGGGCGCGTGATGACGAGGGAGTGGCGGCCGCCGTGGCCGGTGGACGTACGGCGGACGCTGTCGCCGCATCGGCGCGGGCCGCGTGACCCGGCGTTCCGCGTCACCATGGACGGCGCGATCTGGCGGGCGTCGACGACCCCCGACGGTCCGGGCACGCTGCGGCTCAGCGCGCGCCCGGACCGCGGTGTGATCGACGGGGCCGCGTGGGGCCCCGGTGCCCCGTGGCTGCTCGACGGACTGCCCGAACTGCTCGGAGCCGCCGACGATCCGTCGTCGTTCGAGCCATCGCATCCGGTCCTCCGGGCGGCGGCCGCGCGGCTGCGCGGGCTGCGGATCGGCCGGACGAGGCGGGTCTTCGAGGCGGTCGTGCCCGCCGTCCTCGAGCAGAAGGTGCCTGGTGCCGAAGCGTGGCGGGCCTGGCGCTACCTGCTGCGGCGGTACGGCGAGCCGGCCCCTGGCGCCCCCGAGATGCGCGTCCCCCCGCCGCCCGCGGTGTGGGCCCAGATCCCGTCGTGGGAGTGGCACCGCTCCGGGGCCGAGGCGGTCCGGGCTCGGACGATCGTTAACGCTGCCCGGGTGGCGCGGCGACTGGAGGACGACGCCTCCGAGGCGCGACTGCGATCGCTGCCGGGCATCGGGGTGTGGACCGCCGCCGAGGTGCGGCAGCGAGCCTACGGCGATCCCGACGCCGTGTCGGTCGGGGACTATCACATCCCCGGAATCGTCGGCTGGGCGCTCACCGGCCGCAAGGTCGACGACGCCGGGATGCTCGAACTGCTCGAGCCGTACGCCGGGCACCGCTACCGGGTCACCCGACTGCTGGAGCTGTCCGGCAACGGTCCGCCGCGCCGTGGTCCCCGGATGCCGGTCCGCGATTATCGGGCGTTTTGAGTTCCGGCCCCGATCCGCGGCGCAACCAGAAGTGATTCGGAGTCCAATCAAGGCCGTCACGGCTGTCGACGCCGACAAACGGGCCGAGCACGGCGAGCACCACGAAAAGGGCAAGAAGCAGCAGCATGGGTGATCCTTGGGAGAGTAAGCGGGCCTCGTGATGACCGCGTGATGGGTGAACGCGGTTGATTGCGGGCCGTGGCCCCGGCCTCGCTGATGTGTAAGAGATGAGGGTTCCGCCCCGTCTTGTAACCATTTTGGGGCGGGGTGACTGTTCAGGTCCAGCGAGTATTTCTGGACGGAATGTGTAAGAATCGCTGAACTATGTTGGACTTGGGCCGTCTCAGGGTCCTGCGTGAGCTCAAACTCCGTGGCACGGTCGGCGCGGTCGCCGAGGCGCTCGGCTACAGCCCGTCCGCGGTCTCGCAGCAGCTCGCGCAGCTGCAAAGGGACGTGAAGGTGCCGTTGGTCGAACGGGCCGGTCGGCGCCTTCGCCTCACCGAGGCCGGCGAGGTCCTCGCCGACCAGGCGGAGATCTTGCTGGCGCAGGCACAGCACGCCGAGGAGTCGACCCTGGCCGCCGGCGGCCGCGTGGCCGGCGTGGTGCGCGTCGTCGGGCACCAGGTCGCGGTGCTCAACCTGATCGCGCCCGCGATCCCGGTGCTGCGGCGCCGCCATCCGGACCTGGTCGTCGAGGTCATCGACGAAGAGTCGGAGGACGTGCTGCGCAAGCTGGCCCTCCAAGAGGTCGATCTCGTCCTCTACAACGAGTACGTGCACATGCCATTGCCCAGGTCGCCCGACTTCGAGACCGAGACGCTGGTGACCGAGCCGATGCGGGTGGTGCTCCCGGAGGGCCACCGCCTCGCGAAGGCGGACTCGGTACGGATCGCCGACCTCGAGAGCGATCCATGGGTCAGCACGCACAACGGGACCCGTTTCGCTGAGATGATGCGCCGCGCCTGCGCCGAGATCGGCGGCTACCGGCCGATGATCCGCCATCACAGCAACGACGTGCGGGTGCTGCTCAGCCTGATCGCCGCCGGTCAGGCCGTGGGCCTGATGCCCGAGCTCGCCCAGGTCGCGAATCAGCCGGGCGTCGTGGTGCGCGGCGTGGCCGACGCCGACCTGCGCCGCAGGATCGTGGCCTGGCGGCGGCGCGGCGCCGAGGCGCGTCCGTCGGTCAAGGCCGTGCTCGAGGCGCTGCGCGCGACCGCCGACGATCTTGTCGTGCGCCGTCCGGGGTTGAGCCGCGAGCGCCCGGCCGGCCCGACGGGCACCGCCGGCAAGGGCGGGAAACGATTAGGGCGCGCCGCCTGATTTGGGGCCCGTGATGAGCATGATGCGGGGTGCCCGGAATGAAGCGACTGCGCCCGACGTAGTGTCTTGGCATGAGTTCGCACCCGCGGCCCAGGCCCCTCACCAGCCCATTGTCCGGCTCAACTCCCCCCGGCCCACCGTCGGCGGCGGCGATGCGCCGGGCGCTCGCCCGTGCCAGGGACGGTAAGTCCCTCGACCGCGGCGAGACCGCGACGCTGTTGCACGCGCGCGACGCGGCGCTCGACGAACTGCTCACCGTCGCCTCGCGGATCCGCGACGCCGGACTGGAGGCCGTCGGCCGGCCCGGCGTCATTACCTACAGCCGCAAGGTCTTCATCCCGCTGACCAGGCTGTGCCGGGATCGGTGCGGCTACTGCACGTTCGCCACCGTGCCGCACAAGCTGGACGCGCCCTACCTGAGCCCGGACGAGGTGCTCGACATCGCCCGGCGGGGGGCGGTGCTCGGCTGCAAGGAGGCGCTGTTCACGCTGGGGGACCGGCCGGAGGACCGGTGGCGGCAGGCCGGCGAGTGGCTCGCCGCCGGCGGTTACGACGACACCCTGTCGTACGTGCGGGCGATGGCGATCCGGGTGCTCGAGGAGACCGGGCTGCTGCCCCACCTCAACCCGGGGGTGCTGGGCTGGCGCGACTTCCAGCGGCTCAAGCCGGTCGCACCCTCGATGGGCATGATGCTCGAGACGACGTCGTCCCGGCTGTTCACCGAGCGGGGCGGGGCGCACTTCGGTTCGCCGGACAAGGACCCGGCCGTCAGGCTGCGCGTGCTCGAAGACGCCGGCAGGTGCGCCGTCCCGTTCACCACCGGCATCCTCATCGGCATCGGCGAGACGATCGAGGAACGCGCCGATGCGCTGTTCGCGATCCGTGCGACGATGCGCGAGTACGGCGCCATCCAGGAAGTGATCATCCAGAACTTCCGCGCCAAGCCCGACACCAAGATGCGGGACGTACCCGACGCCGAGCTCGCCGAGCTCGCGGCCACGATCGCCGTCGCCCGCGTCGTGCTCGGCCCGAAGGCGCGCGTCCAGGCCCCGCCCAACTTGGTCGACGAGCAGTACGAGCTCATGGTGCGGGCCGGCATCGACGACTGGGGCGGGGTGTCCCCGCTGACCCCGGACCACGTCAACCCCGAACGCCCGTGGCCGCACGTCGACGACCTGGCCGCCAGGACCGCCGCCGCCGGGTTCACGCTGCGCGAGCGCCTGACGATCTACCCGGAGTACGTGCGGCGCGGCGAGCCGTGGCTCGACCCCCGGTTGTCCGGGCACGTGGCGGCCCTGGCCGACCCTGCTACCGGCCTCGCCCGCACGGACGCCCGCCCGGCCGCG
>CALAED010000305.1 GCA_937891035.1 uncultured Thermomonosporaceae bacterium
GTGAGCTGTTCGAGACGCTGTGGCGGCTCGCCCGGCCCTTCGACGTCGGCGCCGGCGGAGCCGTCGGCGCCGGTAGCGCCGCTGACATCGGCGTCGCCGGTGAGTCGGCTCGGCCCGAACCCGATTCCTTGGAACGAGAGATCCTCGTGCTGATGGACACCGGCATGCCCGACGCCGCGATCGCCCGCCGTCTTGGGCTGAGCCAGCGCACGTTGCAACGTCGCATCCGTGCTCTCATGGAGCGTCTCAACGCGCAGACCCGCTACCAACTCGGTGTTCAGGCCCACCTCAGGCGGCCGCCGCCACCGGCCACGCGGCGCGCGGCCGGCGACATCATGCGACGGTGACGGGAGACGGCCGTGCTGGAGGTCATCGGTCTGGACGCGGAAGTGGAACAGGTCTATGAGGTCTTGCTCAACTCCCGCCCGGCCACGGTGGACGAGCTTGCGGCCGCGACCGGCCTCGCGCCGTCCACCGTCCGCACGGCACTGCGGGCGCTGAGCGATCGAGGGCTGGTGAACGCGGCGCCGGACGGCTCGGCCGGCTACGTCGCCGTCGACCCCGCTCTCGTCCTGGACATGCTGTTGCTGCGGCGCGAGGAGGAATTGCGCAAGGCCAGGGTGCTTGCCGCGGAGATCAGCGAGCGGTTCCGGCAGGCCGTCGCCGGTCGCGACCCGGCCGAGATGGTCGAGGTCGTCACCGGTACGGAGACGATCGTTGAACGCTACGACCAGGTCCTCCGCACCGCACGCCGCGAACTGCGGTTCCTCAACAAGCCGCCGTACCACCCCGGATACCAATTCAGGCATGAGCCGGACGCGGAGTTCCTCCGCGGCGGCGGCGTCGCGCGGGTCCTCTACGAAACGGCGGCCGTCGACGACCCGCACCGGCTGCCGGCGCTCGAAGCCTCCCTCGCGGCAGGGGAACGGGCGCGCGTGCTGCCCGGGCTGCCGACCAAACTCGTGCTCGTCGACGACCGCGCCGGCATCGTCCCCTTGCGAATCACCGGCAACATTCCCAGCGGCAGCTATCTGATCGTGCACCGGTCCGCGCTGCTCGACGCGCTCGGTGCGTTGTTCGAGACGTTGTGGGGAATCGCGCTGCCGTTGACCTTGGGCGGCGGCGTCCCGCCGCCCGCCGGAGCGGGGCCCGGCTGGCCGGACCCATTGGAACGGCGCATCCTTGGGCTGATGAACGCCGGGTTGCGCGATGAGGCGATTGCCCGTCACCTGAACCTGAGCCACCGCACCCTTCAACGCCGCATCCGCGGCATCATGGAACGCCTCGACGCCCATACCCGCTATCAGCTCGGCGCGCGGGCCGCCGCCCGGGGGTGGGCCGAGGACGGCCGGTCCGCCTCGACGAGATCGCCGTACTGATCGCATTGGTCATACCACCAGTCGCCGTCGCCGTCGCCATCGCAGTGCATCGTCGCAGTGCATCGTCGCGTCGCGATACTTCACCTCGATGGCGAGGATCACAATGACTTGTCGGGGCATTGCCGGAAATGGCCTGTCCGTGCCGAAACCGGCTCGTTCCCGGCGCGTACCCCGCCTAGCATCGCCAGCGCGCCCATGCGTTCACCGGGAGGAGAGCCGGATGGCCATGCCGGACACCGGCCGGCCGGGTTCGGCCGCCGGCCGGGAGTTTCTCGACGCCGTCCGCGCCCACCGCGCGACCTTCGAGGCGGCGGCCCGGCGCGCCGAGGAGGAACGCACGCTGCCCGCCGACATCGTCGCGTTGATGCGGGACTTGGGCCTGTTCTGGCTCAAGACGCCGCGTGAGCTGGGCGGCGGCGAGATCGACCCACTGGAGTTCTGCGACGTTCTCGAGGAGCTCGCCTACTTCGACGCGTCCGCCGCGTGGACGGCGATGGTCGGCAACGGGACGACCGGCGTGGTCGCCGGGTGGGTGGCGGACGACCGGCTCCCAGAGCTCTTCCCCACGTCGCGCACCGGCGCCGACCTGCCCATCTGCGCGGGACAGTTCGTCGCCAGGGGTACGGCCGTGCCGGTCGACGGCGGTTACCGGGTCACCGGCCGATGGAGTTTTTGCAGCGGGATCGAACACAGCGACTGGCTGGTCGGCGGCTGCCGCGTGGCCGTCGCCGAGGGCGGCCACATCCTGGTGGTGGTGCCGAAGGACGAGGCGAAGACGCACGACACGTGGTACGCGGCCGGACTGCAGGGCACGGGCAGCGGCGACTTCTCCCTCACCGACGCGTTCGTGCCCGGCGGGCGTGCGTTCGACTGGTTCGGCACTCCGGCCGCGCGTGGCGGCGACCTGTTCCGGCAGGCCAGGGCGCTGTTCGTGTCGAACGAGCTGAGTCCGGTCGTGGTCGGGGTCGCGCGCCGGGCGATCGACGACATGTACGCGCTGGCGGGCGCGACCGATCGCCGGCTAAGCCGCGTCTATGTCAGCGAGCGCGCCGCGTTCCAGAAGGACATCGCCAGGGCGGAGTGCAGGCTTCGCTCGATGCGGCTGCTCTACCGCGACACGGTGGCGGAGTGCTGGGCGGCGGCGCGGGCGGGCACCGAGCCGGATGCGACGTTCGTGCCACGGCAACTCGCCCAGCACACTCTCGTCGCCGAGGAGTGCATGGATTTGGTCGCCCAGATCATCCGGTACGGGGGCGGGCGGGTGCTGGCGCTCGACCACCCGATGCAGCGGCATCTGCGCAACTTGATCGCGGCCCGGCAGCACGTCTACGTCTCGGAGGAGAACTACGAGCAGGCGGGGAAGGCCAGGCTGGCCGAGTACGCCTGATTTGCCATTCGATGGCAGCATAAAAGTATATGTTCGCCCTTACATCGAAAAACATCTGGCTTGCAGTTAATTGCGCTCTTGTTGCGGTGGAAATCTGAGGCCGGTGGGTTGGGCGCGCCGTCGCCCTGCTGTTATGCTCACTGTTTCATCAGGGCGTCCGGAACCTTGAGAAACATGCCATCCGCTTTACGCGGAAATAGCCGACAAAAAGGGCATTATTTCCGCGCAAGGCCAGGAACTTCCCGTACCAACAACGGGTGACCTGGGACGGTGGCGACTTCGCCGCTATCAAGCGGACCTTCGACAACGTCATCAACGAGTAGCGTGAGCTCCCGAGCGACCGCTCGGGCGGCGCGGGCCCCGGAACCAAAAGGTGCGTGTTTCGGGGCCCGTTGCCTGTGTCTGTTTGCCCCTGCCCAGTGCAATTGCCCGAATGAGCATGCCGTCGCCGGCCCCGGGCTACGTGATCTTTGGTGGCCGGCGCCGGGCTGATGAACGCGGCCTCAGGGATCGGGTGCCGTGTTGCGGGCGAGCAGGTCGGCCGTCGTCCGCAGATGGTCGCGTAGCTCAGGCGGCCGGACGACGTGGAAGTCGGCGCCGATCGTCGCCAGCACGAAAGCCGGCCAGTCCAGCGAGTCGACGCTCATCAGCAGCCGGCAGGAGCGGTCGTCCACGGCCTCGACGGCGCCCCAGCGCGACACCACGCGCTTGACGTCGGCGGCCGGCGCGCGCACCTCCACCACGACCTGAAATTGGGTGGGGATCGAGGAGATCTGGTCGCGTACGAACGCCGCGGCGTCGCCGCCGGGCAACTCCCGCTGGCGAAACCTGGCGCCGGTCGCCCGCGGCCCGCTGAGCCGGTCGACCCGGAAGGTGCGCCAGTCGCGGCGCTCGATGTCCCAGGCGACGAGATACCAGCGGCGGCCCAGCGAGACCAGCCGGTGCGGCTCGACCAGGCGTGTCGTCTCCCTGCCGTCCCGGGTGGTGTATCCGAACCGCAGGCGCTCGTCGTCGCGGCAGGCCTGCGCGATCACCGTCAGCGCGTCGGCGTCCACGGTCGGCCCGCCGCCCTGCCCCCAGAACGCGGGCACTGTATAGGCCTGCAGCGCGTCCACCCGTCGGCGCAGCCGCGGCGGCATCACCTGGATGACCTTGGTCAGGGCCCGTACGGACGTCTCTTCAATGCCGTCGACGGCGCCCCCGGCCGCGGTGCGCAGCCCGACGGCGATGGCGACCGCCTCCTCGTCGTCGAGCAGCAACGGCGGCATGGCGGCGCCGGACCGCAGCTGGTAGCCGCCGGCCACGCCGCGGCTGGCGTCGACCGGGTAGCCCAGCTCGCGCAGCCGATCGACGTCGCGCCGCAGCGTCCGCTCGCTCACCTCCAGCCGTTCGGCCAGCTCCTGGCCCGGCCAGAACCGATGGGTCTGCAGCAACGACAGCAGCCGCAGCATCCGCGCGCTCGTGTTCGCCATGAATCCAGACTGCCGCACATTCAGGTCAGAAAGTGGCCGCTATTGCTCCTAGCGTGGTGTTCATGGACGACACGATGATCCGCGCACGCGGACTTACCAGGCACTTCACGGTCAAGAAGGACAAGGTGGAGGCCGTTCGCGACCTCGACCTGGACGTCAGGTCCGGTGAGCTGGTGGCGCTGCTCGGCCCGAACGGAGCCGGCAAGAGCACCACGCTGCGCATGCTCACCACGTTGCTGCGGCCCACATCGGGCACCGCGGAAGTAGCGGGATACGACGTCGTTGCCCACCAGCGCCAGGTGCGCGGCCACATCGGGTACATCGGCCAGGGCAACGGCGCCGGGCACAACCAGCGCGGCCGCGACGAGCTGATCAGCCAGGGCCGGGCGTACGGGATGAGCAAGGCCGCGGCGCGCGCCAAGGCCGCCGAACTCATCGCCTCGCTCGATCTGGAGGGCGTCGCCGACCGGGTCACCTCGTCGCTGTCGGGCGGCCAGCGCAGGCGGCTGGACATCGCCATGGGGCTGATCCACTCTCCCGTCCTGTTGTTCCTGGACGAGCCGTCCACCGGGCTCGACCCGCAGAACCGGGCCAACCTGCAAGAGCACATCCGCCGGCTGCGGGCCGAGCACGGCACCACGATCGTGTTGACCACGCATTACCTGGACGAGGCCGACCAGCTGGCCGAGCGGGTCATCGTTATCGATCACGGCCGGCTCATCGCGGACGACACACCGGGCCGGCTCAAGGCCGACTACGCGGGTGATCGGATCAGCCTGACGTTCGATCACGAGCACGACGCCCGGCGGGCGGTCGCGCGGGCTGCCGGGATCGCCACGGGGGCGCAGATCGAGCAGACCGGCTCGAACATCGTCATCCGCGCCGCCGGCGGAACCCGCCTGGTGCCGAAGCTGCTGCGAAGCCTGGACGACGCCGGCGTCGCGGTGACCGGCGTCGAGGTCGCCCGCCCCACCCTCGACGACGTCTTCCTCAACCTGACCGGCCGTAGCCTCCGCGAGGACGGCGGCGTCCCGGTCCCGCCCCGCGATTCCATCGAGTCCCCCACCAGCCAGGAGGAGTACGCGGCATGAGCACCACCATGGTCACCGACACCGTCACGGTCTTCAGCCGGGAGCTGCGCCCGGTGCTGCGTAACCCCTTCTCCGTGATCTTCACGATCGTGCAGCCGCTGTTCTTCCTGGCGCTTTTCGCGCCGCTCCTGCCGGACGCGGTGGGCGGCCGGCCGGCGCTGCAGTGGTTCGTACCCGGCATCATCGTGATGTCGTGCCTGTTCGGTACCTCGACCACCGGGGCGAACCTGCTGCTCGACATGCAGACCGGGTCGCATGAGCGGATGCTCGTCTCGCCGCTGAGCCGCCCGGCGCTGATCATTGGCCGGGCGCTGAAGGAGGCCGCGCCGATGTTCGTGCAGACGGCCTTCATCATCGCCGCCACCATCCCGTTCGGATTTCGCCTGCACTTCGTCGGCGCGCTGATCGGCCTGCTGATCCTCGCGGTCTTCTGCGTCGGGCTCGGCGCGCTTTCCTACACTCTGGCGTTGGCGTGCAAGAGCCAGGATTGGATGTTCTGGGCGGTGCAGCAGACGCTGCTGTTCCCGTTGCTGCTGCTCGCCGGAATGCTGCTGCCGATCGACGGCGCGCCGGGCTGGCTCCGATTCTTGTCGAGGCTCAACCCGCTGTCGTACGTCGTGGACGCCGAGCGCGCCCTGTTTAACGGCGACATCGTGTCGGCGACGGTGGGCGGCGGCCTGCTCGCGGCCGTGGTGGTGGCCGTGCTGGGCTTGTTCCTCGGCACCCGCGCCATCCGCCGCGCCTGATCCGGAGTCCGGGCGCGAAGCCATCTCGGTCATGGGGAGCCCCCTCCATTGCGGGGGCCCCGCGTGCCGTCCTCGGATGACCATCTCGACCTCCACGGAGGGCGCGCATCGCCTCGGCCGTGGCGTCGCGGCTCCGGGCCGTTCCCGGCTCCGAGCCGGCCTATGCTCCCGATCGGTCGCCGTATGACCAGTCTGGAGTTTGGGCGCCAACGGGTGACACAAACCGGGTGTAAGGGGATGCTGGGGGTCACTCCTCTGCGGAGAGCGCTATCCGTCGTCGTGAGCGAGGTGCATCGTGCCCAGCCGAACAGTCCGCGCCGTCGTCGCAGTGACCGTGCTGCTTCCCTTGGCGGCGGCCGTGACCGGCAATTCGCGCGGCGCCGCGGAGGCCGCGGATCGGGCCCCGATGGTGCTTGCCGTCGATGCCGCCAAGTCGGTCAAAAAGGTGGACCATGCGGCGTCCGGCGCTTTGTACGGGTTGGGGGAGGACGGCTGGCCGCCCGATAGGTGGATCGCCCCGACCAAGCCGAAGATGTTCACGCAGCCGCCGCCGGGCGCGACGCACCGGCCCAACGGCGAGCCGGCCCCCGTCGGCGACACGCTCAAGGTGTGGCAGGCGGCCAAGCGGAGCGGAGCCAAGGTCACGATCCGGCTGCCGGACATCTTCCCCACGTTCCCTTATCAGTGGCAGGGCGATGACTTTTGGTTCACACAGGTGGAAAGGATGGTCCGGGCCAAGCTGGCATCGGGGGCGGACAACATCTACGGCTATGAGATCTGGAACGAGCCACAATGGACCTGGAATCCGAGCTTCGGCGACTTCAACGAGATGTGGGCCAGGACGTTCCGGCTCATCCGTAGCCTCGACCCCGACACCCCGATCATCGGTCCGAGCCATGACCGCGACTTCGTGGGCGGCATGCGGACCTTCCTGACGGCGGCGGTCGCCTCCGACACGGTTCCGGACATCATCTCCTGGCACGAGCTCAATCCGGCGGAGGGCCTCGACGTCGAAGAGCACGTCAGGCTCTATCGCGAGATCGAGCGGGAGCTAGGGATCAGCCCGCGCCCGATCAGCATCAACGAGTACGCCGCACCGCGCGACGCGGGCGTGCCGGGCTGGCTGGCTCGCTTCGTCGCCCGCCTCGAACGGGCCAAGGTGGACACCGCGAACCTCGCGTTCTGGCACAAGCCTGGCCGGCTCGCCGACCTGCTCGTCCCCGTCGGCGGCGGCTCGGGCCCGGCGCGGGAGGCCGAGCCCACCGGCAACTACCCGCTCTTCAAGTGGTACGGCGACATGACCGGGGACATGGTCGAGACCACGCCGCCTGCGCGCGTCGGCCGCACCATCCCGGTGGGCACGCCCACGCCGGCGCCGGCGACGCGAGCGCCGGGCCGTGCCGGGTTCGGCAACGCCATCGAGCTGAACGGATCGGCGCCCAACCGATACGTCGAAATGCCCGCCGGCATCCTCCGCGGTCTGACCGACTTCACCGTCGCCGCGTGGGTGAACCTCGCCGCGCCCCCGGCCGACTGGTCGAGGATCTTCGACTTCGGCACCGGCCAGCAGGTCACCATGTTCTTGACGCCGCGCTCCGGCGACGCGGCGGCGGGCAACGCCGTGCGGTTCTCCATCACCAACAACGGCGGCGGTGCCGAACAGCGAATCGACGGCACCGCACCGCTGCCGACGGGGTGGACGCACGTCGCGGTGACGAAGTCCGGGAGCACCGGCACCCTCTATGTGGACGGCCGGGCGGTGGGCACCAATCCCAACTTGACGCTGAGCCCGTCCGACCTGGCGGGCGGCGAGACCACCAACAACTGGATCGGCCGCTCGCAGTTCCCCGACCCGCCGCTGGACGGGGCGGTGGACGATTTCCAGATCTACTCACGGGCGCTCGACCCGGCGCAGATCCAGCGGTTGCTGGCCGCCCCCGGCGGTGGCGCCGACCTGGGCGGCGGCGACACCGCCTGGTACCGGTTCGACGAGGCGGGCGGCACCACCGTCGCCGACTCCTCCGGCGACCAGCGCGACGGCACCGTGGTCACCCGGATCGACGGCGTCGAGCACCTGCCGGCCCTGGACGGGTTCGCCGCGACCGACCGGGCCGCGAACACGGTACGGGTCGTCTTCGGCGGCGGCAGGGGAGACATCCAGCTCAAGGTCGGCGGGCTGCGCGCGCTGCGCGGTTTCGGTGACAAGGCCAACGTGCAGGTCTTCACCACCGAATGGACGGGCACCGACGGCGTCTCACGCGGGCCGGTCGCGCTGTTCGCCGGCGACTATCCGGTACGCGACGGCGCGATCTCCGTTCCGGTCGCCGGGATCAACGACTCCGACGCCTATCTGGTCGTGGTCCGGCCGGCGCGGCCCGCGCCGGCCTTCCCCGGGCCGGTCCGGCGCCATGAGGCGGAAGCCGCCGTCGCCGGGACAGACCGCCGGCTCGCGGCACACCCGCTGGCGTCCGGCAACCGTTACGTGCCGTCGCAGGCGCGCGGCGGCGGGGAACTCGCCTTCACCGTCACCGCCCCCGTGGCGGGCGCGTACGACCTGGACATCCGCTACACGAACGTCGCCGGCGCGCCGGCGACGGGCGCGCTCGTCGTCAACGGCGCCGAACGCGAGGTCTCCTATGAGCCGAGCACGGCGGCCGCGCCCTTCACGACGCACCGCACGTCCGTCGTCTTGAGAAAGGGCGACAACACGATCAAGCTCGGGCGCGGATCCCGTGCGCTGGGCCTTGACCACATCGACGTCACGCCGTTCCGGATCCGCCTGCAGGCGGAAAGCGGGCAATGGTCGGGCGCGAACCTGGTGAACGTGAACATGGACGAGGGCAACTTCTTCGCGAACTACTTCTCGAACGACGCCTACGTCCGTGACTTCAGCCAGCCGACCAGCAACCTGCGTCTTCCGGTGAGGGTGCCGGCCGCCGGGACCTACCGGCTGACGATCGGGTACTCCACCGCCGGCGGCGAAGCCGAGCGGCGTGCGCAGACCAAGGCCGGCCAGATCCTGCGGGTGAACGACGGGCCGTGGCAAGTCGTCTCCTACGACCCGACCCAATTCAGGGAGATGATCCGTCAGACGACCGTGACCGTCCGGCTCCCCGCCGGGGTGTCGACCCTCACCCTCGCCAAGGGCGATCCCGGTTTTCCCGGTGGTGTCCAGCCGGGCACCGTGGACCTCGACCACGTGGACGTCGAGCTCGCACATTAGGCATTAGGAAGGTGCGCCTATGTCGCTTGATGGGCGGGTCGCGATCGTGACCGGCGTGAGCCGGCGGGCGGGCATCGGGTTCGCGGTGGCGCGGGAGATGCTGGCGGCCGGGGCGCGGGTGCTTGCGCACTCGTGGGCGCCGCACGACGCGGCTCAGCCGTGGGGCGCCGACCCGGCCGGCCCGGACGGGGTGATCGAGGAGCTGGGCGGGGCCGGGCCGCGGCTGGCCCATGTGGCGGCCGACTTCGCCGCCCCGGACACGCCCGCCGAGGTCGTACGGCACGCTGTGCGGGCGTTCGGCGCGGTCGACATCGTGGTGGCCAACCACGCCCGCAGCTCCAACCAAGATCTGACCGAGCTGACCGTGGCGGAACTGGACCTGACCTGGGCCGTCAACGCCCGCGCCAGCGCGTTGCTGACCCAGGCGTACGCCGCCGCCCACGACGACACGCGCCCCGGCGGCCGGGTCATCTTGTTCACCTCGGGACAGCATCTGGGGCCGATGAGCAGCGAGCTACCGTACGCCATAAGCAAGGGCGCCATCCATCAGATGACGCTCAGTTTGGCCGACGCGCTCGCCGACCGCGGCATCACCGTGAACGCGGTCAATCCCGGACCGGTGGACACCGGCTGGGCCGACCCCGAACTGACGGCCTCCGTGGCGCGCGCCCTGCCCGCGGGGCGGTGGGGACGCCCGGCCGACGTGGCCCGGCTGGTCCGCTGGCTGGCCTCCGACGACAGCGCCTGGATCACCGGCCAGGTCATCAACAGCGAAGGCGGATTCCGCCGCTGGGCGATGTGATCCGGGCATGTTCGATGAAGCCGTCACTGAAAGCCCCTCACACTGATGCATCGAACGCATCCTCAGACAGCTCACGGCCGTCCTTCCCAAACGCGCCTTCGCCGGCGAGCAACAGGCCGCGATCCACGCCCTCATCGCCGCAAGGTGCACGACCCAGCCACCTGACCCTCGTCGGCGATGAGGTGGCTGGGCCGATAGTTCCGCTCGACTCCTCAGAACTTCGGATTGTCGATGTTTATCGCGTCCTTCGGGGCGGTTGCCGCGAGCGGCGCATCGTATTCGAGGAGGTCGAGCTTTTCCGCACTCGCGGTGCCGGGCGCCAGCCTGAGGGGGTAGGGCTTTCCTGTCGTGGCGACATACAGCACGCCGCCCTCAGAGTCGGTCAGCGCTATCGCGGGGAGTCCGTTGATGGTCTTTGTCGCACCCTTGAGAACGTTGCCCCCGTGCGCCGTAAAGACACCCGAGAATTTCTTCAAATCGATGAATTCCTCGAACGGGCCGGCCAGCGTGTCCTTCGACGAGTAGAACCAACGATCGCCGATCAGGCCGGCCGCCTGCGCGCCGCCGAGTGAACGCATCATCTGCGGGCTGCGGATATAGAGCTTGCCCTTGACATATTTGATCTGCGCCGAAAGCGGCTTGCCCTTTTGCTGCACCGGAACCTTCATGGTCCCCGCGGCGGTCTGCGAGCCGATGCGAAGATCCATGGTGATCCGTTGGCCCTTGTCGGCGATGACCCCCTTGAGGCGCACCGATTTCGCGGTGGCGAGAGCGTCCCGCGCTGCGGCCAGGATCTCCTGACCGGACTTTGCCGTGAGGGCGGTAGACACCGGCTTGGTGGGCGCCGCCGTTGTGGAGCGGGAGTCTCCGCACGCTCCGGCGAGTAATACGAGTGGGGCCGCCGCCGCAGCAACCAGCCCCCGAACGATACGTGATTGCATACATTTGAGACGCGCCATGCGTATATGGGGTTTACACCGCTTGGCGGCCTTTGTGTGCAATCGTACGGTTGGCGCGCTTTTGATGACGACATCGCCTCGCCACTGAACGGCGGCCTGCTCCCGCCCCCGTGGCGGCATCGGCACCGACCACACGACTGGTCACGCAGAGGCGGACATCCACGACGACCGTGCGCGGGGCGCAACACGCATCCTGTCGGCTGCCCGCACCTCATGCTGGAACCGACGGAACTCGGGGTCACGGGCCAGTTCCGCGTGCACCAATTTGATCGCCACGGTCCGCCCGCCCACCGAGCGCCA
>CALAED010000306.1 GCA_937891035.1 uncultured Thermomonosporaceae bacterium
GCGAAGAACCGATCGATCTCCGGGTGGTCACGAATTCGGAGGACGTCGTCCCACTGACCGAGGCGTCCGCCCGATACGTGGCGGAGAAATCACAACAAGGGTGTCGGGCAGCGAACATCACCGTGACCGGTACCTCGTCGATCGACGCACTCAAGGGCGGCTTCGCCCGCGGTTGGACAAGTCCTGGAGCCGATCTGAACAACGATGATTGCG
This sequence comes from uncultured Thermomonosporaceae bacterium, assembly GCA_937891035.1. Classification (GTDB taxonomy): domain Bacteria; phylum Actinomycetota; class Actinomycetes; order Streptosporangiales; family Streptosporangiaceae; genus CALAED01. Next base: position 214 of record CALAED010000306.1, read on the forward strand.
CCCATGTGCCGGCGCGGGTGACGCTCTTGGGTCCGCAGCCGGACATTTGGATTCCCGGAAGCGAGGCCGTCGCCGCTGCGGTACAGGCCGACGTTCCGGCGCAAGACGCATGTTCGGGGCGCGTACATCCCGTCCGAGCGAAAGCCGACCTTCGCATACACGGATCGGTCGGATCATCCCCAGTCGTCATGGGCGTTTTCGCCGACGCCAATCGCCCAGAGCTAGGGGACACACCGGGCCAGCAACATCTGGCGGCGCTGCTTTCAGCGTTCCGGAACAACAAAGTCATCAATTCCGTGACGCGCCCGTCGGCGGACACGGCCGAGTCCGCGCTGCTTTCCACCCCCGCGTTGTATCGAGCCCTGCGCGTCGCAGGCTGGGTCGGCGGCACGGGGCGGGAGGCAGAAAGACAGCTCGACCAGGGCCGTATTCCGGCCAGCGACCCGGCCGCGTTGCTGTGCCGTTTCCGCGACGACGATGCCCGCGGGCTGGCTCCGCCCAGCGACACCGCAGTGATCGTGCCGGAGAGTACACTCGCCAGATATAACCACGGTGACGCTTTGGGAGATGACGCTGCCTGTCAAGGCCGCAAACCTTCGGCCAAATGGCGGCTGTTCCCCTATTACACCGACGATCTGCCGGTGATCGAACACCCCTTCGTCCATGTGCGCTGGCCGGGCGAAGACACCGGCCGCCGCCACCGTGCGGTCGCGGATTTCCAAAAATGGCTCGAGCGCGATGAGCTGACGTGGGAAGGCCTGCGCACGGCTGCGGGCCGGATCGCCGCCGGTGACAACCCTCGCCTGCAGGGCATGCGGAACGCCAGGCACAGGGTGCCGGAGTCGATGCCGCCCCACCCCCTCAGCGGCGAAAACGGCTGCGTCGGATCATTGGATCAAATGCTCGGCTGCTATAACGACGCTCGGCCCACCTATCCCTTGACCGTGTTGATCGACATATCGGGCTCGATGGCCAACCCGGTGGCGACCGGCGGGCTGCGTCTCGCGCGGGCGCAGGAAATCGCCCAGCGCATCGTCTCCCGCGTCCAGCCGTCGGCCCGTATCTCGCTTTATGTCTTCTCCGCTGTCACCCAGCCGAAGGCCGGACTGGCTGCGTCGTCGAACAACGCCGAGGCGCGTATGGCCATGCTCAGGGCGGTTCAGCGTGCCACTGTGAACGGTCCGGATCTGGGGCTCACCACTGCCATTGATCAGACGACGGCCCAGTTGGTGCGCGGCACGCAGACTCTGGTGCTGCTCACCGACGGGCAGCCGGCGAGTGCCAGGCCCGAATCCGTCGCTCAGGCGCGGGCGCTCGCTCAACGGCTCGAGAAGAGTCATGGGGGACTCCAAGTTCTCGTTGTGCCGACAGGCCCGGGGGGCTGCCGCGACGAGCCCGTGGCGTCAATCGACGCCGCCCTCCGTGACTCCAACAATGGCTCTTGCGTCGGGACGCCGAATGACACCGTCGATGATCTCGCCGCCGCCTTGCTGTCCAAAATCTATTGGAGGTAGTCATCGACGACCCCCGCTTGTTAACCCGACGGGGCATCCGCGCAATACGCCGGGATCGTGGGCGTTGGTATAAGTGCGTCGTCGCCTCGACGGTCTCCTTCGTGCTGACCCTCGTGATTCTGCCTGGACTCAAGTGGTCTTTGTCGTATCGATCGATCTTCCACGGCTGTGGCGAGCACGACGGGCTGGTCATCGCCGCCGACGTCGACGTCAGCCCGGACTTTCAGCGGCGCGCCATGGTCGATGCCTGGAACAAGGACAAAGCTCCTGGTCGGCGTGCCACCCTGGTCGAGATAGCGCGATCCACGGACGCGACGCGCAGCCAGCTCGCCGCCGCGCTCGCTTCGGGCAGCTGTGCTTACGATGTGCTGCTCGTCGATACCGCCTGGTTCCCAGAGTACGCACAACGTGGTTTCCTCGCCGAGATCAAGAGCTCTTGGCTGGATGAGCCGAGCGACTTCATCCCCCAGATCATGAAAACCGGCCAATGGCACGAACGCCAGTACGCGGTTCCGTGGTTCACGGACGCGGGTCTGCTTTACGTGCGACGCGGGGAAGCCGCGCCGAGTACCTGGGACGAATTGCTCAGGCAAGGCTATGCGACCCAGCTGAAGAATTACGAAGGGCTCACTGTCAACGCGCTGGAAGTGATCTGGAATACGCAACGGCGGACGGTGCTCAGCGATGCCATCGACAGCGTCGATGAAAACATCGCTCGAGTGGTGTTGCAGGGTCTCGAGGAGCTCGCGGGTGGCGGTGCCGCGTTGTCGGGCTCTCGCGCCTATGGGGAGTCCGAATCAATCGAGGCGTTCATCGGCGGTCAGGCGTTTATGCGCAACTGGCCGTACGCATTCCGCGAGCTAACCGCAGATCCGCGGATCCGCACCGACTTCGCCGTAAAAAGCCTCCCTGAGCCACTGCGCCTTAGCGTGCTCGGCGGCTGGCACCTCGCGGTCTCCGCGCATTCCCGGCACCAGGACGAGGCGGTCGAGCTCATCAGATTCCTCACCAGTGCCACCACCCAACGCGAACTATTCCACTGCGGCGGATTCACGCCGTCCCGGGTTTCGGCGTTCACGGATCCCAAGCCCTGTTCGGATCCGAAATACAGTCAGGACGAGCAGCCGTCGCCCGAGCAGTTCAGGGAATTTGCGACGACCCTCCAGGCCGCTCTCTTCAATGCACGTCCCCGCCCGGTGACTCCCTACTACGCCCAGTTCAGCGAGACGTTCCGTGGCTGCGTAGTTCAGGTGCTGAACGCCCATGCCGGACTGCCGGGCGCCAGCCGGCCCACTCCCCATAAGCTCTCGGTCGCGCTGACCGACGCGCTGCGTGGCCGGCATGGAAGCTGCTAGGACGTGACTCAGCGTCTCCGTCCGTCGCGCAGCAGGACAGCGGGACTTTAACTTGCCGTGAGAGTGATCGAGCACGGCGGTGCCGCCTGGGATGTGTCAGTCGGCGCTGCGGATCCAGCCGTCGGCTTGGAACAGGGCGGCGTCCCGGGCTCGTTCGCCGTCGAACACGACCGCGTCGTTCGCGTCCTTGATGCGGACCCCGTCGACGTAGACTCCGCGGCCCTCGTACAGCGCGTCCGTCGTGTAGCGCCAGCGCAACCGGGTCGTCCCCGCCGGCAGCGCGGCCTCGGCGCTGGCCCAGCGCCGCCCGGCGAAGCCGGCGACCGCGCCGTTCGCCGACCACGTGTAGGGGCCCGACCGCAGCGCCAGCGACACCGGCGTCCAGGCCTGCCCGTCCGATGAGGCCTCCAGCGCGGCGACGTCGGTCTCCTCAGTGTCGTACCACAGGTCGAACGACACCGTCGCCGCGCCGGATGGGACCGGCACGGTAAGCGTGGCCGTCGTGCCGTCGGCCGTCTGGGAGAACCACGCGTCCCGGCCCGCCGCCGGCCGCACCCGGACCGCCCGGGCCAGGGCGCGGGCCACCGCCCGCCGCGCCGGGTTGACGCTGCCCCAGTTGCGGCTCGGATGCACGCGGTTGGTCAGCAAGATCGCGAACGAGTGGGACAGCGGGTCGATCACCAGCGACGTGCCCGTGTAACCGGTGTGGCCGGCGGAGACAGGAGAGCTCAGCCCATCCATGTACCAACGCTGGTCGAGCTCGAAGCCGAGACCGTGCGAGTCTCCGGGGAAGGCCTGGTTGAAGTCGGTGAACAGCAGCCTGACCCCGGCCTCGCTCAAGATGCGGGCCGGTCCGTACCGGCCGCCGTTCAGCAGCGTCTGCGCCAGCACGGCCAGGTCGCGGGCCGTCGAGAAGACCCCGGCGTGCCCGGCCACACCGCCCAGCGCCCAGGCGTTCTCGTCGTGCACGGTCCCCCACACGAGGCCGCGATCGACCCGGGCGGGCGGCACGTGCTCGTACTCGGTGGCGGCGACGCGCGGACGCAGTGATGCGGCCGGGTTGTAGCCGGTGTCGGTCATGCCGAGCGGCCGCGTGATGTCGTCCCGTACCAGCGCGTCGAGGGAACGTCCCGTCGCCCGATCGAGGACGAACTGCAGCGCGATCAGGTTGAGGTCGGAGTAGATGTAGGCGGTGCCCGGCGCGGCCCGCGGCGTCTCCGCGAACAGCGCCGCCCGCTGCTCGTCACGCGTCGGGTAGTTGTAGAACGGCAGGTCCGGCCGCAGTCCACTGGTGTGCGTGAGCAGCTGCTTGACCGTGATGACGTCCTTGCCGTGCCCGCCGAATTCGGGCAGGTACGCCGTCACCGGCGCGTCCAGGTCGAGCGCGCCCCGCTCGGCCTGCTGCACGGCCACCAGCGCGGTGAACAGCTTCGACACCGAAGCGAGGTCGAAAATGGTGTCGTCACGCATCGAGATCCACTGGTCGCGCGGCAGCTCCGTCGGTGCGTCGTCGGCATAGCGCAGCGCGTACCCCATGGCGCTGTGCGCGGCGATCACGCCGTCGCGGGCGGCCAGCACAACGGCGCCCGGATAGACCGGCCGCGTCGGTGACGGCTGCGTGTACCGCGCCACATCGCCCGGCAGCGCCGCGATCGGGCCGGGCAGCAGGCCGGCGTCCCGGGCGGAGCCATAACGCAGCGACCGGCCCGGCGTGAACCGGATGTCCCGTGCCGTCACGGTCGGCGGCCCCGCCTTCGCCGCCGCGGCGGGGTCGGTCGCCGGACCGGCGTACGCGGGCACGGGCACAGAGCCGGACAGGCCCACGGCGAGCAGCGCGACCAGCAGGGCACGACGCATCATCGCACTCCTTGTCAGTGGTAGAGGAGATAACGGTCCCGTGTGGCGCGGAATCGCGCCAGCTCGGCCTGCCAGCCGGCCACGACGGCCGCGGCGTCCGCGCCCGCGTCGATCGCGGTGCGGACCTGGTCGGATCCGGTCAGTTTGTCGATCCAGTACGGCGGGGCGCTTTCTCGCCAGGCGAAGGCGGCCGGGTAGCTCCGGCGGGCGGTCACGATCATGGCGATCGCGGTGCGGATCGGGTCGAAGGCGGCCCGGTCGGTGACGAGCACCTGCACGCCCGCACAGTTCTGGCCGGCCCACTTGGAGAAGGTCGGGGCGAAGTAGGCCTCGCGGAAGGCCGCGCCCGGCAGGTCGAGCTCGGTCAGCGCGTCCACCCAGTGCCAGTCGACGTATGGGGCGCCGACGATCTCGAAGGGCCGGGTGGTGCCGCGCCCCTCGGACAGGTTGACGGCCTCGAACAGACCCAGGCCCGGGTAGACGGCGGCGGTGTCAACGGTCGGCATGTTGGGCGAGGGCGGCACCCAGGGCAGCCCGGTCCGCTCGTACGACATGCCGCGCCGCCAGCCGCGCATCGAAATGATGGTCAGCTCGGCCGGCCGCCCCTCGGCGCCCGGCACGAACTCGGCGTTGAACAGCCTGGCCAGCTCGCCGACCGTCATGCCGTGCTGCTGACAGATCGCCAGCTTGCCGACCCCCGAGGCGTACTCGGGGCGCAGGACCGGGCCGGCCGCCAAGGTCCCGCCGGTCGGATGCGGCCGGTCGAGCACCACGAAACGCCGTCCGGTACGCGCCGCCGCCCGCATCGCGTCGTACATCGTCCAGATGTAGGTGTAAAAGCGCGCTCCGACGTCCTGGATGTCGAAGACGACGGTGTCGAGGCCGGCCTGCGTGAAGAATCCGGCGATCTTGTCCACGCCCGCGCCGAACAGGTCGTAGACGGGCAGGCCGGTCCTGGGGTCTTGATGGGAGCCCTCCGAGCCGCCGGCCTGCGCCGAGCCGCGAAAGCCGTGCTCGGGCCCGAAGACGGCGACGATGTCGACGCCGGCCGCCGCGTGCAGCACGTCGGCCTCGTGCCGCAGATCACGGGTCACCCCGGTCGGGTTGGACAACAGGCCGACCCGCTGGCCGCGCAGCGCCGCATAGCCGCCGGCCGCCAGCACCTCGAACCCGGTCCGTACGGCGGCCGCCGGTCCGGCAGGTCGCGCCGGTCCCGCCTCGTGCCCCGGCAGCGCGGTCGGGGGCGCCGCGTCGGCGCTGGCGGAGGCCGGCGTGATCAGGCCGAGGCCGGCGGTCAGCCCGCCGGCCAGGACGCCGCGTCGCGACGGCCGGCTTGGGTGCGTCATGTCCGCCTCCGGCTCGAGTACGCCATGCGCGCGACGGCCGTAGTGTCGCCCACGGCCATCGTCTTGGTCATGACCGCGCGTGCGGGTGCCGCTTCCGTCATGTAGGGCAGGGACGTCACAGGTTCCTCCGGGGGATGGTGAGGTCGGCGACGACGGGCCGATGGTCGGAGGCGACGGTCTCCGGCACCCACCCGCCGCGGATGCCGATGTCCGGCGCCGCGGTCACGTAGTCGATCCGCTGCCGCGGCAGGTCCGCGGGAAAGGTCGGCAAGCCGGACCCGCCGGGCCGCGTCATCACGTCGTTCAGCTCATCCCACAGCGGCGCGAGTTCGGCCGCGTCGGGCGCCGCGTTGAAGTCGCCCGCCAAAATCTTGGGGCCGGGCCGTTCGTTCATGATCGCGAGCATGTCCGCGACCTGGGCGCGCCGCACCGCCGGGTCGGCGCGCACATCGAGGTGCGTGTCGTAGACGTGCAGCGGCACTCCCCGTACGCGGATCAAGATCTCGGGGAAGCCGGGGGCGAGTTCGGGCGCCGGGTCGGGCACCTGCGTCGACAGCCGAGTGATCTTGTGGTTCTCGGCGGCCAGGATCGGGAACCGCGACAAGATCGCCGGCCCGTACTCGCGGGGCGGTGCGCCCGGGCGGTCCGGCGGCAGCACATAGATGGGCCCGAAGAACACCCGCATGCCCAGCCTGGCGGCCATCCATGAGGCCTCGTCGACATAGTCGCTGCGGGCCGACCAATGAACGTCGACCTCCTGTAGCGCCACCACGTCGGGACGTTGCGCCTCGATGACGGCCGCCTGTCGCTCCAAGTCGAACACGTTGTCTTGGCCGGCTCCCGCGTGGATGTTGTACGACATCACCCGCAGCGTCACCGGGGGAGGCGGTCCGGCCGCCCATGCGCTGCCCCCCGTGCCGACCACTCCCACCAGCACGCCCACAAGACTGAGCGTGCCAGCAAATACCGACAAAAAATTCAACAAACTGGTCAAGGAGTGCCGCATCCGACTCCCTCGACTCTCTATCCCCACGATTCGAGTGCCGGCGAGCGGCTCAGCTGTTGCCGAGACCATGACCGAACGGGTAAAGCACCTGGTCGGGCCGGCCCGCCACCGGGATCGCCACGGGCAGCTTCCCCTTTGGTGAGATCTCGCCGAACAGCACCTTGGTGAGGGATTCGAGCGCGGCCGGAGTGTAGGAGTACGTCGCGAGGTAGGTGGCGGCCTCCGCGTCGAAGTGGCCGATGTCGTAGGCGTCCCGCACCGCCGCCACGATGACCGGCTTGCCGGTGGCGACGAGCGCCTTGACGAGATTCGTCTGGCCCGGACCGTTGTGACCGGGGCCGGTGGCGACATCCCAGGCCCGGTTGGTGGTGACGACGACGAGGTCGCTGTCGTTCGCCCGCGCCACGGCCTGGTCGATCAACGCCTGCGACGGGCTGAGCCCGGTCTGCAGCACGCTGGTCGCCGGCCCGCGCTTGGCGATGTCGGCCGCGAGCGTCGCCGTGGTCGCCACGCCCCACCCCGTCACGAAGACCTTCCGGCCATCGGCCGGGAGCGGCAGCAGACCGTCGGCGTTCTTGATCAGCGTCGTGGTGCGGTCGGTGATGCGCTGCTCGGCGGCGACGTGTTCGGCGGTGCCGACTCGGTCGGGCACTTTCGTCTCGTCGACGAATGGACGCGTGAACAGGCCGTGGTTTTGCTTCAGCCGCAGGATCCGGTAGACGGACTGGTCGATGCGCGCCTCGCTGATCTCGCCGCCGCGCACGGCGGCCAGCACCGAGTCGTACTGGATCTGGAAGATGCCCTTGCCGGTGGCGTCCGTGGGCGGCTTGAGCAGTTGGTCCACGCCGGCCTTGAGCGCGAGGACGGGCACCCGGTCATCGCCGTACTTGTCGCGGACCCCCTGCATGCCGAGCGCGTCGGTGACCACGACGCCGTCATAGTGCAGTTGGGCACGCAGGATGCCGGTCATGATCGGCTTGGACAGCGTGGCGGGGTCGCCGGACGGGTCGAGCGCGGGCACGATGATGTGCGCGGTCATGATCGAGTCGACGCCGCGCTCGATCGCGGCCTGGAATGGCGGCAGGTAAAGCCGCCGCCACTCCTCCAGGGTGTGGTTGATGATCGGCACGCCGGTGTGGCTGTCGGTGTCGGTGTCGCCGTGGCCGGGGAAGTGCTTGGCCGTGGGGATGACGCCCGCCGCCTGGTAGCCGTCGACCTCGGCGGCGGCGAACTTCGCGACCAGGTTCGGGTCGGAGCCGAACGACCGTACGCCGATGACCGGGTTGGCGGGGTTGACGTTGACGTCGGTGTCCGGCGCGTAATTTTGGTTGATGCCGATGGCGCGCAGCTCACGGCCGGTGATCCGCGACGAGGCGTAGGCGTCCAAGGGGCGGCGCCCCGCGGCGAGTGCCTGGCTGCCGGGGAACTGGGTGAACGGCGCCGGGATCCGGGACACGACGCTGCCCTGCTCCTGGTCGGTCGCGATGAGGCCCGGGATCGGCACGCGCGTGCGCATCGCGGCCTGCTGGATCCCGTTTGTGAGGTGCGCGACCTGACGCGGGTCGGTGACGTTGGGCGGGTCGACGGAGTAGAGGATGATCCCGCCCGGCTGGTACTTGGCGATGAGCTGCTGGGCGTTGTCCACGCCGTACAGCTTCTGGTTGGCGGCGACGTCGGCCGGGGCGGTGGTGTCGGCGCTCTTGCCGTACACCTGCAGCACGAACAGCTGCCCGACCTTTTCCTCCAGCGTCATCTGTTCGATCATCCGCAGGATGCCGGGATCCTTGCCCGCGGCCTGGGCCGGCGCGGCGCCCAGACCGGCCATCCCGGCGACGGCGAGGGCGAACGCTGTGCGCAGGGCGGTGCGGCGGCGAAGGGCCGGGCGGCCGCGGCCCGGGCGGCGACGGGACATCGGACTCCCCTTCCGGGAGGGAGGTAGATAGGTCAAAGAGGCCAAATAGGCCAAATAAGTTAAAAACTGACCAAAAACCCCAATCGAGGGAAAGTTAGCTACATAAACGGGCGGCGTCAATACCTATGAACGCCCCCGTCACCCGTCCGTCCGACTTCGGTCATCAGTGCTCACCCGGTCAGTGGTCATTCGGTCAGTGGTCATTCGGTCAGTGGTCATTCGGTCAGTGGTCAGTGGTCATTCGGTCAGGGCTCGCCGGCCGCCGGGGCTCATGACGCGCGGACGTGGGCGGCCACCCGCCGGGCCGCCGCACGGTGCTCTTTCGAGCCGACGATCTTCGCGGCCGCGGCTGTGTCCACATAGGGCGAGCCGAACAGGCCGCGCCGCTCCTTCATGCGCAAGATCCGCGTCACCGCCTGGTCGAGCCGCTCGCGCGAGATGGTGCCGGCGCGCACCGCCTTCAGTACGGCCGCGTACGTCGCCGACATGCTCACCGGCATCAGCAACTGGTCGGCGCCGGCCCGGATCGCGCGCACCGCCGCCTCGGCAGGGCCGTAGCTGAGGCGGGCTCCCTTCATCCGCATCGAGTCGGTGATGATCACGCCGTCGAAGCCGAGCTCGCCGCGGAGCAGCCCGGTCAGCACGGCCGACGACATCGTCGCCGGGCGGCGGGACGGGTCGAGCCCGGGCATGACGATGTGGCCCGCCATGATCGCGTCGGTGCCGTGCCGGATCGCCGCCGCGAAGGGCGGCGCGTCGAGGCGCCGCCAGCGTTCCTTGGAGTGGTCGATGACCGGCAGGCCGGTGTGGCTGTCGGTGTCGGTGTCGCCGTGGCCGGGGAAGTGCTTGGCGACGGTGGCCACCCCGGCGGCGCGGTAGGCCTCGACGGCCACCCCGACGAGCCGGGCCACCAGCCCCGGGTCGGCGCCGAAGGCGCGCACGCCGATCACGGGGTTGCGCGGGTTGACGTTGACGTCGGCGTCGGGCGCGTTGTCCTGGTTGATGCCGAGTGCCCGCAGCTCTTCGGCGGTGACCCGCGCCGCGGTCCGTACGTCCGCCTCCGGGTCGCGGGTCGCCGCGAGCGCCCGGTTGGCCGGGAACCGGGTGATGAACGGCACCCGCGTCACGATGCCCTGCTCCTCGTCGGTGCTGATGAGCAGCGGCACGCCGGCCGACTTCAGCGAGGCGCGCTGCAGGGCGTTGGACAGCTCGGCGGTCTGCCGCGGGGTGCGCATGTTGCCGGGAAAGTAGATGACGCCGCCCAGGTGATACTTCTTGATCATCGCCACCCCCCGGGCGGGCGTGGCGCCGGCGATGGTCGGCACGAACAGCTGCCCGACCTTCTGCCGCAGGCTCAACTGCCGCACCAGGGCGGGGACGCGGGAGGCCGGCGTGGGCCGCGGGGCCGCCCCCGGACGGCTCGCCGGGCCGGCGGACGGGGCGCCCGAGCGCCGCGCGCCGGGGTCGGAGCCCGATCCGTCGCACGCGCCGGAGACCACCATCAGCCCCAGCGCGCTCATGATGGCGACCGCTTTCGTCCCGTGCACCGGCAGACGCACCCGAACGACGCTAACGAGCGCATCCGGCACTGGCAACCGAAGGCGCCTCTCACCCGCCGCGCGGCCGTGCCCGTCGCCCGTGTCCCGCCCTGTCCGCCTGCTCCGGGTACGGCGGAAACCGCCGGTTTGCGTGGACGAACCGGCGGATGGCCTGGGAGGATCGGCCTGCCCCCAAGGAGGTTCCGTGCTTCCCCGTGTCAGCGCTCCCCTTTCGCCGGGCGCTCGGAGTCTGCTCGCCGCGATCGTCGTGCCCGGCTCGCTGCTGCTTGCGGCGTGCGGCGGGACGCAGGAGGACGATTCGCTGCCTCCGCTCACCCCCGAGCCGGCGTTCTCGTTGCCATCGGCCGACGCTTCGCCGCCGTCCGGCGAAACGCGATCATCGGCCTCCCGGTCGGGCTCGCGCGCGTCGTACCCGGCCAGGCTGGCGCTGATGCGCTTCCTGCGCGGCGTCGGAGCGGGTGATCGCCGGGCGTGCGCGCTGCTCAGCCCGTCGTACGCCCGTACGACGTTCGCCGCGGCCGGCGGTTGTCAAAAGTGGATCGGCGCGATTCCGGCGCTGCTGTTCTCGTTCCCGGCGCTCTTCGTCCAGGACTG
>CALAED010000307.1 GCA_937891035.1 uncultured Thermomonosporaceae bacterium
CGGCAAAACCGCGAGCGACCTCATGGAACGACACATTCGGCACGCACGCGGAATCAACACATAGCATGTCACACCTCCCCACTCGCTGAGCTCCCAGGGCGCGCTCTTCGAGGCGATGGGCGAGGACTGTGACGTCGTCAGCGTGCTGGCCACCCAAATGGGACACCTGTTCACCAACACCGAGGACTTCACCGGCCGCCCGATCGCGTCCGCCGACGGCCGGACGATCGTCTACATGGGACAGGAGAACCGGCAGCACTTCCTCGGTCACCTGACCTTGCTCGGCTGAGCCGGCCGATCATGCCCTGGAGCTCCGACGGCCCGCCCGAGGCGGAACTCGGCGGGTCGCTCGAGGTGACCGAGAGCGCCTGGGCGGACGCCTGCCATTCACAGGGGGGCACCGTCATCGTGCCCCACTTCCCGCAGCCCAACGGCGAGCTGGCGACGCTGATCGTCACCGGCCGGGCCGACGCGGTCGAGCTCATCGACCCGGACTTCGGCGGCGCCGTCGATGAGTACTACCGCTATCTGAACTGCGGTTACCGTGTGCCCTTGGTCGGCGGGACGGACAAGATGGACAACGAAACTCCGGTCGGCCTGTACCGGACGTACGCGTCACTCGACGACGAGTTCACCTACGACAACTGGTGTCGCGCGCTGCGGGCCGGGCGTACGTTCGTCAGCGGCGGAGCGCTCATCTCCCTCACCGTCGAAGGGCACCGGATCGGCGACACCTTCTCCCTTTCCGGACCAGGCACGGTGACGGTCGAAGCGTCCGCCGCTTCGGCGCTTCCACTGCACGCGCTGGAAATCGTGCTGAACGGCCGGGTGGTGGCCCGTGCCGATGACCATGGCAGCCGCGGAACGACTCGGATGACACTCCTCGAATCCGTCAACATCACCGAGGATTCCTGGATCGTCGCCCGCTGCGTCGGCCCGCGCCATCACGACTCTTGGCAGCGGCCGATCTTCGCCCACACCTCACCCATATACCTGACCTGCGGGGGAGACGACTGGAAGCGCTACGACGACCGAGTCGCGCGCTATCTCCTGACGCTGGTCGAAGGATCGCTCTCCTACGTCGACAAGATTCCGCGCTACCACCGGCCCGGCACCGTTACGCACCATCATGGCGAGGACGACCACCGCGACTTCTACGCCGACCGTTCATCGAAGCGGAGGCCGCTCTCCAGCACCGGATGCGCACCCGATCCTGAACCAGATCCGCGCCGGGTGCCCATCGCCGCGGCGCGGAGCTGTCCGCCGAGGGTTTGGTCACGGCACCCGAGGAACGTGCGCCTGCGCGGGCCGGCGGTCGTCGCCCCGCGCCCGGGCCCCGCGCTCCGGGCCACGCCCCGGGTCAACGCGTCGACCGCGCGTCCATGGCGCGAGCGACCTGCGCCCGCAGTTTGGGCAGCGTGGGAGCGAACCGGTAGCCGCAGCAGTCGGTGTCGTTGAACCTCATGTGCGGGACGATCGCCGTGCGCGGGTCGAGGTCGTATCGCGTGCACAGCCACGCGCACATCTCTACCAACGACGCCAGCAGCGGCCGCGGCGGCAGGACCGTGTTGTAGGTCCCTTCGCACTCGATGCCGACGGTGTAGTCGTTGGCGCCACGCACCTGCGTGCCGACGACCATATGGCCGGCCAGCGCCGCGGCGAGACTGCCCGTACGGCCCTCCATCACGTGGCCCCCGCGACTGATGGTGAAGTGCTGCCCGGTGTCCGGCCAGCCGCGCCCGAAGTGTGCCCTTTGTATCGCGCGGGCGAGCCAGAAACCGTGGTCGACGGACGGATCGTCGTAGTTTTTGGTGAAGGTGTGGTGGACCACGATGTAGCGCGGCGGACGCCGATGCACGGTCGGCCGCCGTTCCGGCCCGCGCGCTCCCCATTCTTGGGTGGTGTAGACGCGGGGCCGACCGGCTCCCCGCCCCGCGTCCGCCACATCGCGGGATCCGGGAGAGCTCTGCTGCCGCAGGGTCTGCGGAGAGCTACGAGCGGAGCCGTCCTCGACCATGGCCGCCCACCACGACGCCGCCGAGCCGGCGGGCGATAGACCGGTGACCGCCGTACCAGCGACCACGGCGCCGCCGCCCAGCAGGAAGGAGCGGCGCGCGAACCGACTCGGCCAGGGCCGCGGCTTGCGGTGGGCGCCTTTATGGCTGCTGCTACCTCGGGGGGTCATTCCGGTCCATTCATCGGGGCTGCTGCGCAACCAGGGGCGGCGAGACGTGCCGACAGCGGCGGTCGGGCTCAGTGCGAATCCCACCGAGACGGTGCTCGGACAGGGCACGGACAGGGGCGCGGATACGTGCGGTCACGCTCGAGCAAGGCGATAGACCCGGACACGAACCCCGACGAGGCCAGGCCGGGCCCAGCCCGCGAGCGGGGGCGGATGGGCGATGGTGCGGGGTGCGGGGTGCGGGGTGCGGATGCGGGGCCGAGGTGTCTATCGGACGCGATCAGGTGCCCTGCTGCGCCGTTCCTCCTCGGTCGGGCGCAGGGTGGTGGTGATCGGCTCCACGGGCCTCTCCTCTCCTTGGCTGCCTACCGGGTTAGCTGACGGGTTCGGGCCGGAGTCGCCCTACCGCGCCATCGGCGACGCGGATTCACCCCGGGTACATCGGGTCCCCGGCTCCTCGACGCGGGCGCGTCCAAGGATTCGACGATCGACCGACTCTGGCCGTGGAACCGCCAGGCCAGGGGTCGACTCCGCTACACCATAAGAGGCTCGTCACGCGGCGGCAAAAGAGATTGGTACAAAACCATAAAAGATCTACCTTTTGGTGAGTATCGCGGGCAGGCCCGCAGGCCGGGCCGCACCGCCATGCGAACTACTATGATTCGTAGTAGTCGCCCCAAGGGCGCCAGAGGGGGCGAGGGCGAGGAGGCCGGTGGTGTCGCCGCCAAGAGACGGCGGGAAGGCCTGGACCCCTTCGCCGCCGGTCTCCTCCTACAGCACCGCGCCGCCGTGATCAGACGCGGTTTCGCAGATCGGCGAACGGGGAGCGGGCGCCCCGGCACCACCAAGGTCGGCGCTTCGCGGCCACGAACGCCCCAAGTGCGAAGATCATGATCCGGTCGGTGACACGATCTTCAATGCCGCGCGCAACGCCTCCGCCTCTGCCGGCGACAGGTCAGATAGGAAATGGACGAACGCCGCCGCCGGGTTGCCGCTTGCCCCCAGCGCCTCGCGCATCAAGCGCGCGGTGTAGCTCTCTCGGGAAGCCACCGGCTCGTACACGTAGGCCCGGCCGACTCGGGTACGGCGCAGCCAACCTTTCGTGTAGAGCTTGTCCATGACCGTCATCACGGTGGTGTAGGCGATTGTGCGATCGCGCCGCAGGTCTTCCAGCACCTCGCGGACGTTGACCGGGCGATGGTACGACCACAACCGCTCCATGACAGCGGCCTCGAGGTCACCGAATCTCGGCAGAGGCATCGTCGCCGCCCTCCCCTCCGCGACCGCGACAGCAGCGCGCCGGCCCGCCGACCCCGCCTTCCGCCGGGCGAGACGCACTACTACGAGCCATCGTAGTTGCCTGGCAGGCGGCCCATCGAGAGCGCAGCCGGACGGGCGAAGCCTACGCCGGAGCGCCGGCGGCGTCCCGCATCCGGACCTGGGCGCCGAGCACCGACTTTCCGGCATTTGAACAACTGCGCCAGTTCCTACTATGAGATGTAGTAGCTTCTCCTGGGATCTGTTTGATGAAGCAGATGCAAGGGAGACCCCTGTGCAGCGCATTCAGCTACGGACCGTGGCCGGCACCCTGTTCGTGGTGGCCGGGTTGCTGGCCGCGTCTGCCGTGACCGGACCTGCGGCGGCCGCGTCCAGACCGAGCCCGGCAGAGCTCGGCCGCAAGGCCGAGATCATCACCGAGCAGTACAACGCCAAGCGCCTCGCCCTGGCCCGCGCACAGCGCGCCAAGAAGGCCGCCGAACGGCAGTTGCGGCGCGCCAACGAGCAATACGAGCAGCTGCGCCAGTCGGTGGGCGCGATGGCCGCGGCGAACTACATGCGGCCCGGCTCGGAGTCCGAGATCTCCTTGTTCGCCGACGACGACCCGCAAGTGGCCCTGGACCAAAGCTCCGCCAGCCGATACCTGGCCGCGCAACGCACCAACCAGCTACGCCAATTCGTGATCGCCCGCATGGCGGCCCATCGCACCGCGGCTGAGGCCCGTGACCGCGCCGCCGAGATCGCTGAGCTCACCGCCGACCTGGCCAAGAAGAAAAAGGCCATCGAGAAGCTGATCCAACAAATCCCCCAGGCCGCCCCGGGCGCCGGCGGCGGCGCCGTCTCGCTGCCCAACACGGGCAAGGCCTCGACGGTCGTCAACGCGGCGCTGTCCCGGGTGGGGATGCCGTACGTCTTCGGGGCCGACGGCCCGAGCTCGTTCGACTGCTCAGGGCTGATGCTGTGGGCGTACCAGAAGGTGGGAATCAACCTGCCGCACTACACGGGCGCCCAGTACAACATGGGCACCCGCGTCTCCCGCGCCCAGCTACGACCCGGGGACATCGTGTTCTTCTATCCCGACATCGGCCACAACGGCATGTACATCGGCGGCGACAAGATGGTGCACGCGCCGCGCTCGGGCAAGAACGTCGAAGTCGTCAACATGGCGGGCTATTACTGGTCCAACTTCACCGGCGCCGTGCGTCTTCTCTAGCCCGGCGGTTACGTCGAGGCATCCGGCCGGCCGGATCCTGATCCGTTCGGCGTGGCCGGGCCACGCCGCCATTCGCGGGCTAGAGATCCTTTCTCGGCGAAGCGCGCTTGCCGCGACTCAGCCTGAGATCAAGGGCTCAGTGCGACCCCGTCGACCGAGATGCTCTCGGCGAGAACGCTGAGACCGAGGCGGGCAGGGCCGTCGCATCCGCCACTTTGCCGGCGCAGCGCCCCGAAGATGGTGAAGACACCGTCAAAGGACCGGGCCCCCTCCAGAGTGCCGGAATAATGGCAAGTCCTGCCGTTCTTCACGACATCCAGATCGACCCCTTCCACGACCAAATTGGCACGGGAGTCGACCTTGAGGGTCCAGGGCAGGTTGTTGGCTGACACGGAGATGCCCGTCGCAGGGTCACACGGACCGAAGGAGATGTCATCGATACTGATCTCACCTCCTTGCCGGTGCCCCGCATTATGGGTCACGTGACCCGAGAACTTGTTCTGGCACGTCGTCACCTTCGTGCCCGCCGTGTCGTCGAAGTCGGTGCTGCCGAAGCCCCTGGCCGCACCGCCCACCGGCGCGAACGCCGATGCGTGCGCGGCGCCGACGAGCACCAGCATGCCCGCCGCTCCGATGGTGGTCACACCACGGCGACCCCGCCTCCTCGTGAGGGCTACGTTTTTTCCCGCCAGACGCAAGCCGCGGGTTCCGCGCATCATCGCTCTTCCTCCGTTCGGGATCGGGCTCGCACGCCTGTGATTTCATCAGATGTCGCGGTTATCACTGATACCCGCCGGATTGTTCAGGCAGGGGAGCACACACGGGCCTTCTTTTGAAGGATTCCCCGCACGACCGATCATTTGCCCTTCGCCGCGGGCGAATGGCGGTGGCGTAATGATGGTATGGCGCCGCGGATGCAGCCAAGAATCCGAAATGACGGGTGATTACCCGTGCTGTCCCGAATCGACCTTGGTAGCCCCATAAGCGGTGACACCCGCCGGGAAGACCCCTCGGTTTGGCGCGGCTCTGGGGTGCCGTCCGGCGCCGACCGCGCCCACCACGCGCCGTGTCCCAAACTTTTTGGCCTAGACCAGAGACATCGGTGGGTAGGAAGGGGGGGTGACCACCATGACGACTCACGCGCTGGCCCCGGGGACGACGGTCCGCAACACCATGACCGGCCGGCTCGGCACGATCCGCCGCTGGGATCCCGATCTCGACTCCTATGTGGTCCGCTGGGAGAACTACGACTTCAACATCCACTGCCGTACCAGCCACATGGCCTTAGTGAAGTAGCCCCAACGGGATACGCGTCAGGTCCCGGCCGGTGCGGTGAGCCGGTCGATCACGGCCACGACGCCGTCGATCGCCGCGGTACGCCGTACCGCAATGGACATCAGCCGTGGTTCGGCCACGTGCCCGATGAGCGTCACCACGCCCTGGTCGACGCGCACCGAAATCGTTTCCGGCCCGGCCCGCAGGAGCCGATCGACGATCTCCTCCCGTACATCGGCCCGGATCTCGTCATCGCCGCGCGTGAACACCCGGACCAGGTCGCGGCGGCTGACGATGCCGATCAGAAAGGCGCGATCGTCCACGACGGGCAGCCGCCGCACCCCGTGCCGGTACAGGGTGCGAGCCGCATCAGCGATGCTCGCATCGGGGCCGATGGTGATCGGCGGCGCCGACATGAGCTGGCCCGCGGTCAGCGCGCCCCGCCGACCGCCGCCCCTGTCCTCCTCCGTCGCCGCCGCCAGCAGGTCGGCCGCGGAAACGACCCCGATCACCCGATGTCCCTCACCGACCACCGGCAACGCGCTGAGGCCGCGATCGGTCATCACTTTCGCGAGGTCCTTGAACGAGGCGCCCTTGTAGGCGGTGACGACCGCCTTCGTCATCACATCCCGTACGGTGTACCGTCCCATGCCGGCCGACCCCCTCGGCGAGCCTGGGGAGTGGACAGGCGGGCCTTCGCGGGGTGTGCACGGCCGTACTGTCCGCTCCGCCTGCCACCTGGTCCGATGGGACCAGATCTGGCTTTGCCGCCACGATGCCGCCGGCCGCCCTGGCGCCATAGAGGCGAACGTCCCGCGACGTCAGAGCCCTAAATCGCGCGGTAGACGACGAAGGAGATCGCGACGTACTGCGCGACGTACGCGGCGATCGTGAACGCGTGGAACACCTCGTGGAAGCCGAACCACCGCGGCGATGGATCGGGCCGGCGCAGCCCGTACACCAGGCCGCCCGCGCTGTAGAGCAGGCCGCCGACGCACACCAGCACGAGGGCGGCCACC
This sequence comes from uncultured Thermomonosporaceae bacterium, assembly GCA_937891035.1. GTDB lineage: Bacteria > Actinomycetota > Actinomycetes > Streptosporangiales > Streptosporangiaceae > CALAED01. The sequence goes on from CALAED010000307.1 coordinate 6,968, forward strand.
CCGGCACCCTCCAGCAACTGGGGCAAGAACCCCGCCGCGACCCAGCCGAGCCCGATGTACAGCGCCGTATAGAGCCAGCGCGGCGCCCCCGACCAAAGCACCCGAAACGCGACTCCGGCCGCGGCGCCGGTCCAGATCACCGTCAGCACCACCACACGCAGGTTGCCTTGCAAAGCCAGCATGGCGATCGGCGTGTAGGTGCCGGCGATCACGAGATAGATGTTCGCGTGGTCGAAGCGGCGCAGCCACCCGACGGCGCGCTCCGACCACTGGCCCCGGTGATAAAGCGCGGAGACCCCGAACAGCAGGACGGAGGTCAGCGCGTAGATGGCGGCGGCCAGTCGCGCGGTGAGCGTAGGGCCGAGGGCCACCAGCACGAGGCCGGCGATCAGCGCGGCGGGAAAGGCGCCCACGTGCAGCCAGCCGCGCAGCTTCGGCCGGACGGACTGGGCGATCTCGCCGACCTTGCGCCCCCGAGCCGTAACGTCGCGCGCCATGTCTGACTCCTCACAAGCACGTCCAGGGCCAACCACCTCTATTGTGGCCCCGCGGATGAGGTTCCGATGCCTGGCGACCGCACCTGGTAAGACGCGTAGCCGCGGCCAGGGCTGTCAGGAGCCGGTGACGGCCCGCGTGGCGGCGGCGAGCGTGGGGTAGACGGCGACGATCCGGTCCACGCCGGTCACCCGGAAGATCTCACCCACGCGCTTGTTCAGGCCACACCAGGCCAGGCGGCCGCCGGCCGCGGCCACATGGCGGCGGGCGGAGATCGCGACCGTAAGACCGGTTGAGTCACAGAAGGTCACACCGGTCATATCGATGAGCAGCGGCGTGCGCTCCCGGTCGATGAGATCGACGATCTGCGTCAGCAATTCGTCTCGGACGCTGGCGTCGATCTCGCCCGCCAGCACCAAGATCCGGTACTCCAAACAGTCAACCACGTCGGCTTCGAGGAGTTTCATCATGACCGCACCCGCCACATCCGTGACGATCAAAAGCTGTAACACACATCATGGCCTGATCACTAATTGTTGCCAAGCGGGTCAGGACGCTTACCGTGCGTCAGTCACATTGCGGCGAGGGAAACAAACCGGCCAATCAGTCATTTTTGGTGAAATCGACACCACGGCGGGAGCGTCGAAGTCCATGGTCTCGCGGGGCCAGGGCTGGCCATGAGCCACGGGCTCGGAGACGGCGAGAGCGGTGTGTAATAGCGGCAGAGGATGCGGCGAGCCATCTCCCCGCTGGGCGAGCGCCGGAGCGTCCCGGCGGTGACAGCGAGCCCCGGAGCGTCCCAGCTGTGACGTTTCGCCGGTGACTCGCCGCATCCCACTATTGAACGCCAATGCGCGCCTCGGATTTGGCGTGGTCGGGCTTTCGAGTCATCCATTATGAAGGTCGGCATAATTTCGGCGGCAGAGTATCGAACGTACGGCCGAATTGTAGCCGGCGCGACATAAAATCCCGACGGGGCGGCGAGCGCCCGAACGCGTCATTTCTCCGGCGTACGGGGACGACGGCGCCGAGCGTGTCCTCGTGGCCGGGAGCGGGCGAAAGCTCGCCCAATCGATCAGCCGACTCCCCGACACAGCCGCACCATCAAGACGCCGACACAGACCTTCCGCGGCGATGATGAAGGCGCGACCGTCGGCTCCGGCACCGGCACCGGCGCGGTCGAAGCGGGGACCCGCGCTCGTCGTTCTGACCCGGGGTCGTCCGCCCGCGCCGACTCCGATGCGGCGCTCTCGGGCCGCGGCCGGGCCGCCATCGGCCGCGGCGACGGCGACGCATCGCCTGACCTGGTCGTCGTGGACGGCACGCCGAGGGCGGCCGTCGGCGGCGACGCTCCCTGCGACGGCATCCGGCTGGGGCGCAGGCCCACGACCGCCGCCGAGGCGGCCGCGACCGTGGCGACCGTGGCGACCGCGACGCAGATCGCCGCGACGGCGGGCCGGGCGCGGCGCGGCGCCGGCTCCTCGGCGGCCGGCTCCTCGGCGGCCGGCACCGGTGTCGACCGCCGTGCGGACCGGCCGATGTCGTCGCCTTTCAGCACCGGCCGAAGCGGTCCGCTCAGGTCGTGGGTCAGCTCGGCGTACTCGCCGAACCGCGCCCGGCAAAACGCGCACGCCTCAAGATGGTCTTTGACCTGCTCGGCGACCGTGGGCGGGAGCGCTGTACGGGCGTATGCGGGCAACCTGTCCACCGTACGGCGACATTCGGCCGGCGTCCCGGGCCGCAGATGGACCAGGAGATGTGCCAGGCGCAGTCCCTCCCGGGCCCGGCGCGCCAGCGCGGCACCCCCGGCCTCCGGCACGCCGAGCAGCGCCGCCATCTCGTCCGGCTCGATACCCTCCACCTCTGTCAGCCACAATGCGCGCCGCCACCGGATGGGCAGCTTGCCGACCGCACGGGAGAGTGACTCCACGAACCCCCCTAGATCGTGTTATGAGCCGCTGAGCAGGAGATACCACATTAACGGTGCGACCTATGACATAGGCCGATTTCGCGGTTTACGCGGGCTCAGCTTCGGGGGACGGTCGGGATCAGCCCGCCGCCAGGGCGTCGGTCTCGATGCGGAAAGCCGGATAGACAGGCCCCCGACCTGCACCAACGAACTGGCGGGCGGCGATTCGATGGCGCGCCGCCAGCGGTACACCGCGCATCGATCCACTGGTTAAGACGACGCGGGGCGCCGGGGCGACCGGCGGGCCGCCGCGCACGCTCCGGCCTTGTCTCCACGCGCTTCCGATGTGACCCGTCCGGCGGCCGCAGCCATACGAGACCGCGGCCGTACGAGGGGACGGCGTAAAAGAGACGGCGCCCTACGAGGGGTGCGGTCGTCGCGGGGCAGGCCGGATGCGGCCGGGCGGCGCGCTCGTAGCACCGGCGAGCGGTGGCAAGCGGCTTGGAGTGCCTCAGGTGAGGCCGAACATCTCGGTGTAACGGCCGGTGAACAGGTCGCTGCCCTTGTACTGCGCGGTCGTCTCCGCGCCGAGCACCCCACTGCCGGGCAGCTGCGAGACGCCGCCGGCCGGCCCGAGTGGAAGCAGGATGAGCGGCGGCGGCGTTTCGTACGAGGTGAGCTCGCCACCGCCCGCGATGAGCGCCTTGATGTTGGCGACGACCACTTCGGCGTGGCGGCCCGCCGAACCGCCGCGCTTGGGCTCTGGCAGGTCGGTGACGTCGCCCACGGCGAATACCCTGTCCTGCCCCTCGAGCCGAAGCTCGGGGGTCACCTTCAGGTAGCCGTCCGGCCGGCGCACCGCGGCCAGCTCCGGGCCCAGGTAATCGGTGGTCGGCGCGACCCCGAAGCAGCGGAACCAGATGTCCGCGGTGATCTTATGGCCGGAGTTCGTGGTGACGGTGAACGTCTCGGCCTCGCCCGGTCGGCCCGGAGGCTCCTCGGTCAGCGCGGTGCCGAGGACCAGCTCGACGTTCAGCGCGGCGAGTTGGCGGCGCAACTCGGCGCGCAGCTCGTCGTCGTACTTGCCGGAGACGATGTCGTCGAGCGGCTCCACCACGGTGACGCCCTTGTCCGGCCACGCCGCCTTGATCTCACCGGCCAGCTCAAGGCCCACGGGCCCGGCGCCGAGGAGCAGCACGCGGCCGGCCTGTCGCAGGGCCTCGCGGGTCTCCGCCAACTTGGCCCTGGCCGCCGCCGAGTCGTCCACGTCCATCTTGGCGGGGTACGGATAATGCGAGCCGCTCGCCAGGACGATGTAGTCACCGGTGACGCGCTCGCCGGAACCGAGAGTGACGCCGCCGGGCTCGACGCGCACCGCGCGGTCGCGAATCCACCTGCCGCGAGCGAGCAGCCCGCCGTACGGGTAGAAGACCCGATCGGTCCATTCCGGGTCGACGAGGCCGCGCAGCGCGGCGATGTTGTGCACGAAGGAATCCCGCGGCTCCACGAGTACGACGTCGGCCACGGCGTCCAGCTCCTTGGCCACCGGCGCGCCGCCGTACCCGCCACCGACGACGATCACAGTCGCGCTCATCTCGCTCCTTAGTTCGCAGACCACACTATTCGTGCCGCGAACTAAACTAGTTCGCGGCGCGAACTAGCGCAACCTATACTGGGATAATGGATGACTTGAGGGAGGAGCAGCTTGCGGCCGTATTGCTGCGACTGTCCTTCCTCGTGCAGCGGGGCTATCTCGATGTCAGCCGCCGGCACGAGCTGACTCCGCAGCAGGCGCAGCTGCTGTGCATGCTGCTCGGCGGCCCCGTCGGGATGGCAGAGCTTGGCGGCTGGCTGCATCTGGAAAAGTCCAGCATGACCGGCCTTGTCGACCGCGCCGAGCGGCGTGGCCTGGTCGCCCGCGTTCCGGACGCGCGCGACCGGCGGGCGTGTCAGGTCGCGCTGACCGAGCAGGGCACCGAGTTGGCCACCCGCTTCTATGACCAC